>NZ_JBSSEP010000013.1:0-181153 GCF_054061835.1 Pseudomonas sp. TE12234 | reverse complement strand
TCTCGCGGAGTAACTTGTGATGCTGATAATCTGTTGACTAGCAGTCTGACTCCACAAGCACCCACACGAATTGCTTGATTCAGTTGTTAAAGAGCAGTTGGTTAAGAACTTTGTCTCAACCGAGGCGCGCATTCTACAGTAGCCTCATTTGCTGTCAAGTGATTATTTTCAGAAGTTTTCAAGAAATCCTTAACAACTTCAACCACTTGCGCTTTCGATCTCTCGTCAGCGGGAGGCGAATTCTACAGCGTTACTCGCTGCTGTCAACACCTCTTTTTTCAACTTCCTTTCGGCTTCGATGATCTGAAGCAACCTGCTGCCGAAAACCTCATAACTCATTGTTTATCAAGGAGTTTTCCGTTTCGACTGCGCCGGAAGTGGGGCGAATTATAGGCTTCTAAAATTCGCCGTCAACCCCTATTTTCATAAATTCGTCATATAGGTCAAAAAAGCCCTGAAAACAAAAAGGCCGACCCAATGGGTCGGCCTTCTATCCCCTTCTACTTACAAGCTAGGGAATGCGAACTGCGAAGCTTCGTGGCTCGCACGCTGCGGCCAACGCTGAGTGATGGCCTTGCGACGGGTGTAGAAGCGCACACCATCCGGACCGTAAGCATGCAGGTCGCCAAACAGCGAACGCTTCCAGCCACCAAAGCTGTGATAAGCCACTGGCACCGGCAACGGCACGTTGACGCCGACCATGCCGACTTCGATCTCATCGCAGAACAATCGCGCCGCTTCCCCATCACGGGTGAAGATGCAGGTGCCGTTGCCATACTCGTGATCGTTGATCAGTTGCATGGCCTCTTCCAGGCTGTTCACTCGAACCACGCACAGCACCGGCCCGAAGATCTCTTCTTTATAGATGCGCATTTCCGGGGTGACGTTATCGAACAGGCAGCCACCCAGGAAGAAGCCTTCCTCGTGACCGGCCACGCTCAGGCCACGACCATCGACCACCAGCTTCGCGCCGGCTGCAACGCCGTCTTCGACATAACCGCTGACCTTGTCGCGCGCCTGACCAGTGACCAGAGGCCCCATGTCCAGGCCGCAAGTGGTGCCGGCACCGATTTTCAACGCCTTGATTTGCGGTACCAGTTTGGCCACCAGCGCATCCGCCACCTGGTCGCCAACACAAACGGCCACCGAAATCGCCATGCAACGCTCGCCGCAGGAACCATAAGCTGCGCCCATCAGTGCGCTGACGGCGTTGTCCAGATCCGCATCGGGCATCAGCACCGCGTGGTTCTTCGCCCCGCCCAGCGCCTGAACGCGCTTGCCGCGCTTGGTGCCTTCGGCATAGATGTATTCGGCAATCGGCGTCGAACCCACGAAGCTCAGCGCTTTGACTTCCGGCGCTTCGATCAGCGCGTCCACCGCAGTTTTGTCACCGTGCACCACGCTCAGCACGCCTTTAGGCAGGCCGGCTTCCAGCAGCAATTGTGCGATCAGCAGCGTCGAGCTCGGATCACGCTCGGAAGGCTTGAGGATAAAGCAGTTGCCGCACACGATCGCCAGTGGATACATCCACAGCGGCACCATGGCCGGGAAGTTGAACGGGGTGATACCGGCCACTACGCCCAGCGGCTGGAAGTCAGACCAGGCATCAATGTTCGGCCCGACATTACGGCTGTACTCGCCTTTGAGGATTTCCGGCGCCGCGCAAGCGAACTCGACGTTCTCGATGCCACGTTTGAGTTCACCGGCCGCATCTTCCAGGGTCTTGCCGTGTTCTTCGCTGATCAATTGAGCGATGCGGGCTTCGTTCTGCTCCAGCAGTTGCTTGAAGCGGAACATGACCTGGGCACGCTTGGCCGCCGGCGTGTTGCGCCAGGCCGGAAACGCAGCCTTGGCAGCATCAATGGCGCTCTGGATGGTTTCGCGGGTCGCCAGTGGCAACTTGTGAATAGCCTGGCCCGTGGATGGGTTGAACACATCAACCGCGCGACCGTTCTCGGTCACCAGTTCGCCATTGATCAAATGCGGAATAACGCTCATGGAAGCTCCTGAAAAGTTGTCCACAGGCGCCCATCGAGAGGCACCTGCCAATTACCTATATATGTAGGAGCGAGCTTGCTCGCGAAAAACGAGAGAACGCCGCGTTCATCCAGGCGACACTTCTCATCGTTTACGTCCATCGCGAGCCAGCTCGCTCCTACAAGTTTTTTTCAAAATCAGTCGATTTTGCTCAGTACTTCACCCACCGCGTCGAACAGACGATCAAGGTCTTGCGGCTTGCTGTTGAAGGTTGGGCCGAACTGCAGGGTGTCGCCGCCGAAGCGCACGTAGAACCCGGCTTTCCACAACGCGATGCCCGCTTCGAACGGACGCACGATGGCGTCGCCGTCACGCGGAGCGATCTGGATCGCACCGGCCAGGCCGAAGTTGCGGATGTCGATGATGTTTTTGGTGCCCTTCAGACCGTGCAACGCATTTTCAAAATGCGGTGCGACTTCAGCCACGCTATGCACCAGGTTTTCCTTCTGCAACAGGTCGAGTGCTGCCAGGCCCGCGGCGCACGCCACCGGGTGTGCGGAATAGGTATAGCCGTGCGGGAATTCCACCGCGTATTCAGGGGTCGGCTGATTCATGAAGGTCTGGTAGATCTCGGAGCTGGCAATCACCGCGCCCATCGGGATCGCACCGTTGGTGACTTGCTTGGCGATGCACATCAGGTCCGGGGTCACGCCAAAGGTGTCGGCACCGAACATGTTGCCGGTACGGCCGAAACCGGTGATCACTTCGTCGAACACCAACAGGATGCTGTGCTGATCGCAGATTTCGCGCAGACGCTTGAGGTAACCCTGTGGCGGAACCAGCACGCCAGCGGAGCCGGCCATTGGCTCGACGAATACGGCGGCGATGTTCGACGCGTCATGCAGTTCGATCAGCTTCAGCAGTTCGTCTGCCAGGGCGATACCACCCTGCTCCGGCATGCCACGGGAGAACGCATTGCTCGCCAACAATGTGTGCGGCAAGTGATCGACGTCCATCATCGCCTGGCCGAACAGTTTGCGGTTGCCGTTCACGCCGCCGAGGCTGGTGCCGGCGATGTTCACACCGTGATAGCCACGGGCACGGCCAATCATCTTGGTCTTGGTCGACTGGCCTTTCAGGCGCCAGTAAGCACGCACCATCTTCACGGCGGTATCGGCGCATTCGGAACCCGAGTCGGTGAAGAACACGTGGTTCAGGTTACCCGGCGTCAGATCCGTGATTTTTTCCGCCAGTTGGAACGACAGCGGATGGCCGTACTGGAAGCCCGGCGAGTAGTCGAGGGTGCCCAGTTGCTTGGCGACGGCTTCCTGGATTTCCTTGCGGGTGTGCCCGGCACCGCAGGTCCATAGACCGGACAGCGAGTCATAGACTTTGCGGCCCTTGTCATCGATCAGCCAGCTGCCCTCAGCGCCGACGATCAGACGCGGATCGCGCTGGAAGCTACGGTTAGCGGTGTACGGCATCCAGTGAGCATCGAGCTTGAGCTGGCTGGCCAGAGAAGTCGGGGCGTTTTCGGGCAAGTTCATGAGCGAAACCTCGCAAGGCAATAAGCGGCGTAGGGATTGAAAACCGTTGTTGCAGCTAAGTTGCCACGGCGATAAAGTCGGTGAAATCCAACTTTTGTAACCTTCAGTCTGCCATTCACTAAACATTCGAGTAGCCCGCATGAGCATTCGCCGTCCCGATCCACTGGCTCAAGTCAGCGACTTCGATATCCGCCTGTTGCGGATTTTTCGCAGCGTGGTCGAATGCGGCGGCTTTTCCGCGGCTGAAAGCGTGCTCGGCATCGGACGCTCGGCCATTAGCCAGCAGATGAGCGACCTGGAACAGCGCCTGGGCCTGCGCCTGTGCCAACGCGGTCGCGCCGGGTTTTCCCTGACCGAGGAAGGACGCGAGGTCTACCAATCGGCGTTGCAGCTATTGAGCGCACTGGAAAGTTTCCGTACCGAGGTCAATGGCCTGCACCAGCACTTGCGCGGTGAATTGACCATCGGCTTGACCGACAACCTGGTCACTCTGCCCCACATGCGTATCACCCACGCCCTCGCGCAACTGAAAGAGCGCGGCCCGGACGTGCAAATCCAGATCCGCATGATCGCGCCCAACGAAGTGGAACAAGGTGTACTCGACGGTCGCCTGCATGTCGGCGTGGTGCCGCAGGCGAGTGCGTTGTCCGGGCTGGAATATCAGCCGCTCTACAGCGAACGCTCGTTGCTCTACTGCGCGGTCGGCCATCCGCTGTTCTATGTCGATGACAAGCAACTGGATGACGAACGCCTCAACAGTCAGGACGCCATTGCCCCGACCTTTCGTTTGCCGGCAGAAATCCAGGCCCATTATCAGGCGCTCAACTGCACCGCCAGTGCCTCCGACCGCGAAGGCATGGCGTTCCTGATCCTGACCGGGCGCTACATCGGTTACTTGCCGGATCACTACGCCAGCCTCTGGGTGCAACAAGGCCGATTGCGTGCCCTGAAACCCAGCGCGCGGTTTTATGACCTGAGTCTCGCCTCGGTTACACGCAAGGGTCGCCGCCCTCATCTGGTGCTGGAAAGCTTCCTCGAAAGCCTGGCCGCCACGCGCTGAACAAACGCAAATCCTGCGACGGGGCTTGTCTGGAGCCCATGGGTGCGCTATCAACGCATTGGTTGCACCCACCTACCTGTTCGGAAGTGCCTATGACCTTTGAAGTCCCAGCCCACGGTGGCAAACCCACCAGCCGCATTCGTCAGAAGAACGAAGAGACCATCATCAAAGCCGCCGAAGACGAGTTCGCCCGTCACGGGTTCAAAGGCACCAGCATGAACACCATCGCCCTGAAAGCCGGGTTGCCGAAGGCCAATCTGCATTACTACTTCACCAACAAACTCGGTTTGTACGTGGCGGTGCTGAGCAACATCCTGCAATTGTGGGACAGCACCTTCAACACCTTGACCGCCGAGGACGATCCGGCTGAAGCCCTGACCCGTTACATCCGCGCCAAAATGGAATTTTCCCGGCGCCAACCGCAGGCCTCACGCATCTTCGCCATGGAAGTCATCAGCGGTGGGGAATGCCTGACCGAGTATTTCAACCAGGACTATCGCACCTGGTTCCAGGGCCGGGCCGCCGTGTTTCAAGCATGGATCGACGCAGGCAAAATGGACCCGGTCGATCCGGTGCACTTGATCTTCCTGCTGTGGGGCAGCACCCAGCATTACGCTGACTTCGCCACCCAGATTTGCCGGGTCAGCGGGCGCAGCAAGTTGACCAGGCAGGACATGGAAGACGCCGGCAACAACCTGATCCGAATCATCCTCAAGGGCTGCGGCCTGACTCCGACTATTTAAGACACCTATGCCTTTTACCCTCAGTGGTTTTTGCGAACATCGCGAAGAGATTCGCAAAAGCCGCTTCATTACCTTCGCCGCACCGATCACCAGTCCCGCTGAAGCCCAGGCGTTCATCGAGCAACACAGCGACTTGAATGCCACGCACAACTGTTGGGCATGGAAAATCGGTGATCAGTACCGCAGCACCGACGACGGCGAACCGGGCGGCACGGCTGGCCGCCCGATTCTGGCCGCAATCGAAGCGCAGGATTGTGACCAGGTCGTGGTGCTGGTGATTCGTTGGTACGGCGGCATTCAACTGGGCACCGGCGGACTCGCCCGGGCGTATGGCGGCGGTGCGAACAAATGTCTGCAAGCGGCACCGAAGATCGAGTTGATCAGCCGGGTGCCATTAAGTTGCGCCTGTGCCTTTGGTGAGTTGGCCCTGGTGAAGCTGCGGGTCGCGGAACTTGGTGGCCTGGTGGTGGAAGAAAGCTTCACTGCCAATGGCGTGGAACTGCAGTTGGCGGTCGGTGCCGGGCAGATTGATACCCTGCAATCGCAGCTTGCCGATTTGAGTCGCGGACGCATTTTGTTGCAGCGTTGAGACTGCAATCTTTTGGGGCACGCCGCTTTTCCACTTATTCCATACTTGCCCACATCTGCTGTGCACCCGGCTGTGGATAACCTGAGCACATACCGCTGTAACCCTTCTATCATGCGGCTTTGCGGGCTTTGCTCATTTTTCGTCCAATTTGTGATCCAAAACGCTAAATCCACGTAAAAACAAATAGTTAGCGTGGTTTAGTACCTTTAGAAGATAGCCGCCCTGCGCTTATGCCCTCCCATTGAGCTTGCACACAAATACTGTGGAGCAATCTGTGGATAACCCGTTCATGGCTGTCGCGGCCCCATACCGGACATGGCTTACGCTCAACTGCTCAAATTTTGATCAAATACCGACGAGCGAAACCGGAGCCTGATCAATGGCTTTGCCCTTAAGTGGTGCCGAATAAAAGGGGATGCCGAGCGAAGCGGCGGGCTCAACGCCTTCACTCATACCGGTTTGAATATTTCCTGACCCAATGGCCAGAAAATTGCTTTATCCACAGGCACAAGTCCAATCGCATCGAGCCTGTCATGCCCAACCCCGCGCCAGATTCCCTTCAAACGCCTCGTCTGCAACTGCGCAGAATCAGCAAACGCTATCCCGGCTGCCTGGCCAACGATGACATCGACCTGAGCATCGCGCCGGGAGAAATCCACGCCCTGCTCGGCGAAAACGGTGCGGGCAAAAGTACGCTGATGAAGATCATCTACGGCGTCGTCCACGCCGATGCGGGGGAACTGATCTGGCAGGGGCAACGCGTGAACATGCGCAATCCGGCCCAGGCCCGCAGTCTCGGGATCGGCATGGTGTTCCAGCATTTCTCGCTGTTCGAAACCCTCAGCGTGGCGCAGAACATCGCGCTGGCCATGGGCAAGGCGGCCGGCACTCCAAAGCAACTCGAACCGAAGATTCGTGAAGTCTCACAGCGTTATGGCATGGCGCTGGAACCGGAGCGACTTGTCCACAGCCTGTCCATTGGCGAACGGCAACGGGTGGAAATCATTCGCTGCCTGATGCAGGACATCCGCTTGCTGATCCTCGACGAACCCACCTCTGTATTGACCCCACAGGAGGCCGACGACCTGTTCGTCACCCTGCGCCGACTCGCCGCCGAGGGCTGCAGCATTCTGTTCATCAGCCACAAACTCGGCGAAGTCCGCGCCCTGTGCCACAGCGCGACCGTATTGCGTGGCGGGCGGGTGGCCGGGCATTGCGTGCCGGCCGAATGCTCAGACTCGCAACTGGCGCGGTTGATGGTCGGCGAGGCCGCCGAGCTGATCGCCGATTATCCAAAGGTGCGCGGCGCTGACGCCTTTTTGAAGGTGAAGGACTTGTCCTGGCACAACCCGGACCCGTTTGGCTGTTCACTGAAGAACATCAACCTTGAAGTGCGCAGCGGCGAAATCGTCGGCATCGCCGGGGTGGCCGGCAATGGCCAGGACGAATTGCTCGCCCTGCTCAGCGGTGAAGAACAGCTGAGCCGAGACGACGGCACAACAATCTGTTTCGGCAATGAAGCAGTCGCTCATTTGCGCCCCGACGCTCGACGCCAGCGCGGCCTGGCGTTCGTCCCCGCCGAGCGCCTTGGCCACGGCGCCGTACCGGAACTGAGCCTGGCGGATAACGCCCTGCTCACGGCATTTCAACAAGGACTGGTCAGCAACGGCCTGGTGCAGCGCGGCAAAGTCGAAGCGCTGGCCGAAGAAATCATCCGTCGCTTCGGGGTCAAGACACCCGACAGCCATGCCTCGGCCCGCAGCCTGTCTGGCGGTAACTTGCAGAAATTCATCCTCGGACGGGAAATCCTGCAGCAACCGAAACTATTGGTGGCCGCGCACCCGACCTGGGGCGTGGATGTCGGTGCCGCCGCCACCATTCACCGGGCGTTGATTGCCTTGCGCGATGCCGGGGCGGCGATCCTGGTGATCTCTGAAGACCTCGACGAGTTGTTCCAGATCAGCGACCGCCTCGCCGCCCTGTGCGGCGGACGACTGTCGCCACTGCGCGCGACGGTCGACACCCGCCTGATTGATGTCGGCGGCTGGATGGCCGGCCGCTTCGACGCCCCTCAATCCCCTGCATCCGCAACGCTTTAACGGAGTGTCACATGCTGCTTTCCCTTGAACCCCGTGGCCAGCAATCGCGCCTGATGTTGTGGTGCTCGCCGTTGCTGGCAGCCGTCCTGACGTTGGGCTGTGGCTCGCTGCTGTTCATCGCCCTGGGGCATGATCCGCTGCCGACGCTGCACACCTTGCTGATCGCGCCGGTCAGCGACGGGTATGGCGTGTCCGAATTGCTGGTCAAGGCCTTGCCCATTCTGCTCTGCGCACTCGGTTTGGCGGTGGCCTATCAGGCGCGGATCTGGAATATCGGTGCCGAAGGACAACTGCTTCTCGGCGCGCTGGCCGGCAGTGCGCTGGCGGTGAACATCATCGATATGCAAAGCCGTTGGGCGCTGGTGCTGATCCTGTGCAGCGGTACGCTGGCCGGCGCCGCATGGGCCGGGCTGACCGCGTGGTTGCGCACGCGCTTCAACGCCAATGAAATCCTCACCAGCATCATGCTCAATTACATCGCCCTGAACCTCTTGCTGTATTGCGTTCACGGCCCGCTGAAAGACCCGGAAGGCTTCAACTTTCCGCAGTCGGCAATGTTCGGCGATGCCAGTCGCTTGCCGTTGCTGATGGAGGATGGGCGAGTGCATGCCGGGGTGTATTTCGCTCTGCTCGCGCTGGTGGCGGTGTGGGTGTTGTTGCAGAAAAGCTTTGTCGGCTTCCAGATCAAAGTGCTTGGGCTGGACAAACGCGCGGCTGGTTTCGTCGGCTTTCGCGAGAAGCGCCTGATTTGGCTGGCGCTATTGATCAGCGGCGGTCTGGCGGGGCTGGCCGGCGTCTGCGAAGTCACCGGCCCGATCGGTCAATTGGTGCCGCAAGTGTCGCCCGGTTATGGCTACGCGGCGATCACTGTGGCCTTTCTCGGCCGGTTAAACCCCATTGGCATCCTGTTTTCCAGCCTGTTGATGGCACTGCTGTACATCGGCGGCGAGAGCGCGCAGATGAGCCTGAATTTGCCCCAGGCGATCACGCAATTGTTCCAGGGGATGATGCTGTTTTTCCTGCTGGCCAGTGATGTGCTGATTCTCTATCGCCCGCGTTTGAACCTGCGCTGGTCCCGCCGCGCCCCCTCCACCGTCGTACACGCAGGAGCGCTGTGATGGATATCGATCTGCTGAGCAATATTTTCTACGCCATGGTGCGCTGCGGCACGCCCTTGCTGCTGGTGGCGCTGGGTGAACTGATCTGCGAGAAAAGCGGCGTACTCAACCTGGGCCAGGAAGGCATGATGCTGTTTGGCGCGGTGATCGGTTTCATCGTCGCGTTCAACAGCGGCCATCTGTGGCTGGGGGTGCTGCTGGCGATGCTGGCCGGGATGCTGTTGTCTTCGCTGTTTGCGCTGGTGGCGCTGGTGTTCAACGCCAACCAGGTAGCCACCGGCCTGGCGCTGACGATTTTTGGCGTGGGCCTGTCAACCTTTGTCGGCGCCGCGTGGGTCGGTAAACCACTGGCGGGTTTTGAACCGCTGGCGATCCCTTACTTGAGTGAAATCCCGCTGATCGGGCGGATGCTGTTTGCCCAGGATCTGCTGGTGTATCTGTCGTTCGCACTGTTTGCCCTGGTGGCCTGGGTGATCCTGAAAAGCCGCGTCGGGCTGATCATCCAGGCGGTCGGGGAAAACCCGGACGCGGCCAGCGCCATGGGCTTGCCGGTGCTGGGTGTGCGCGCATTGGCGGTGTTGTTTGGCGGTGCGATGGCCGGATTGGCCGGGGCCTATCTGTCCCTGGCGTACACGCCGATGTGGGCGGAAAACATGAGCGCCGGTCGCGGCTGGATTGCCCTGGCACTGGTGGTGTTTGCCAGTTGGCGCGTGTGGCGTCTGCTGCTTGGCGCGTACCTGTTCGGACTCGCCAGCATCCTGCACCTGGTGGCACAGGGATTGGGGCTGGCGATTCCGTCGAGCCTGCTGGCGATGCTGCCGTATGTCGCGACCATTGTGGTGTTGGTGCTGTTGTCCCGGGATGCGCTGCGCACCCGGTTGTATGCGCCGGTATCGTTGGGGCAGCCGTGGCAGGCGGGGCATTAAGCCGTGACCGAGCGAGCCGCTTCGCGAGCAGGCTCGCTCCCACCTGACAGCGTCTTGCGCAATTACTGTGTCTGACGCACACCCTGTGTGCGAGCTTGCTCCGGGCGGCGTTCCGACAATGGTGTCCGCACAGGCAAAACCTGAGCAACGCCCCACGCCATTTCAAAGATCAAGAAAACAACCAACAATGAACTCGCACCATGAGCCAAGGCATAAGCCTGCCAAGCCGCAAACAAGAATCGGCCCGCCGCGTCATACCGACCGTACATCAACTGCGGATCACGTATCCGCAGCACCGCCCACACGCACACAATCGAGCCCAACAGATTGGCCATCAACAGGTGCACGGGCTCGAACGGTGGTAACGAACCTGGCAAATCGAAAGCCTGACTCACACTGACCATCACCGCATGCAACGCCGCAAAACTCCACGGTGTGGCGAACGCCGCCGTCACGATCAAGTCATACCAGGCACTGCCGCGCACCAGTCGGCGATATTGCGTAGAAGTCCACATCGGCGTCGCTCCATAAATTCAGGGAGCAACAAGGCTAAAGCCTGGAGTATGCTCCAGGGTCAAGCCCCTTTGAGACCTCATGATGCGCATCGGTGAATTAGCCCAGGCCAGCGCCGTCAGCCGCGACACGCTGCGTTTTTACGAGCAGCGCGGATTGATCGCCGCGCAACGCAGCGCCAACGGTTACCGCGACTACCCGGCGGACATGGTGCAACTGGTGCTGTACATCAAGACCGCTCAAAGACTGGGTTTTACCCTCAGCGAGATCGGCAACAGCGTCGCCGCCTTGTGGCAGTCCCCCGACCCGGACAGCGCCGTCACACAATTGCTGCATGACAAACTCAAGCTGATCGAAGCCCGCATGGCTGAACTGGGCGCACTGCGCAATGAGTTGCGACAACGACTCGGTCAACGCTGTCCACTTAATCCATGACCCAACTGAACAAGGAGCCCCTCATGTCCACGGCAAAAACCGCACTCATTATCGGCGCCTCCCGGGGCCTGGGCCTCGGGCTGGTGAAAACCCTGCTGGCCGACGGCTGGCAAGTCACCGCCACCGTGCGCAACCCGCAGAACGCCGCAGCCTTGCAGGCCTTGGGCAAGGTGCGGATCGAGAAACTCGACATGGACGACCCGCAACAGGTCAACGCATTGAGTCAACAGCTCAAAGGCGAAGTGTTCGACTTGTTGTTCGTCAATGCCGGCGTCAAGGGGCCTGACGTCCAGACGCCGAATGGCGGCGCGACGCTGGCCGACGTCGGTCAGCTGTTTTTCACCAACGCCGTGGCGCCGATCAACCTGGCTCAGCGTTTCGTCGGGCAGATCCGGCCGGACACCGGCGTGCTGGCGTTCATGAGTTCGGTGCTGGGCAGCGTGACCATGCCGGACGCGCCGGAACTGGCGCTGTACAAGGCCAGCAAAGCGGCGCTGAACTCCATGACCAACAGCTTCGTCACACAACTGGGCGAGCAGAAGCTGACCGTGTTGTCGCTGCATCCGGGCTGGGTGAAGACCGACATGGGCGGCGAAGGCGCCGACATCGACGTCGAAACCAGCACCCGCGGCCTGGTTGATCAGGTGAATGCGTATGTCGGCAAGGGTGGGCATCACTTTGTGAATTACCGGGGCGAAACCATTCCCTGGTAATACACAAGCCCGCTCCCACAGGGGTTCCGGTTGCTCTGTCGGACGAGGCTTGCCGGGAAAGCCGTTTTGATCGAAACTTCGCACCTCGCCTCCCCGGCGACCCTGGATCAGCAGACAGGGCAACACTGAGCTGGCAACCCTGAACCCCACTTTCAGAGGAGCCGGCCAACATGCCTGCGACCCGTACCTGGTTAAAAAATCCCCTCGCCATTTTCACGGCCAACGGTCTCGATGCCCGTGGCGGTCTGGTGCTGCAAGACGGCGTGATCGTCGAAGTGCTCAGCCTCGGTCAACAACCTTCGGCACCGTGCAATGACGTGTTCGACGCCCGCGAGCACGTGATCCTGCCGGGCCTGATCAACACCCATCACCATTTCTATCAAACCCTGACCCGCGCCTGGGCGCCGGTGGTCAACCAGCCGTTGTTCCCTTGGCTGAAAACCCTGTACCCGGTCTGGGCCCGACTGACCCCGGAAAAACTCGCCCTCGCCACCAAAGTCGCGTTGGCCGAGTTGCTGCTGTCCGGTTGCACCACCGCAGCCGATCACCACTATCTGTTCCCCGAAGGCCTGGAAAACGCGATCGACGTGCAAGTCGAAACTGTGCGCGAACTGGGCATGCGCGCCATGCTCACGCGCGGCTCCATGAGCCTCGGTGAAAAGGACGGCGGCCTGCCACCGCAACAAACCGTGCAGGAAGGCCAGGTGATCCTCGACGATAGCCAGCGCTTGATCGCCGAGTACCACGAACGCGGCGACGGCGCACAAATCCAGATCGCCCTGGCGCCCTGCTCGCCTTTTTCCGTGACCCCGGAAATCATGTCCGCCAGCGCCGAGCTGGCCAACAAACTCGACGTGCGCCTGCACACTCACCTGGCCGAAACCCTCGACGAAGAAGACTTCTGCCTGCAACGCTTCGGTCTGCGCACCGTGGACTACCTGGACAGCGTCGGCTGGCTCGGCCCGCGTACCTGGCTGGCCCACGGCATCCACTTCAACCCGGATGAAATCACCCGCCTCGGCGCGGCTGGCACCGGCATTTGCCATTGCCCGAGCTCGAACATGCGCCTGGCCTCCGGCATCTGCCCGACCATCGAACTGACCGACGCTGGTGCACTGCTCGGCCTTGGCGTTGACGGTTCGGCGTCCAACGATGCGTCGAACATGATGCTCGAAACCCGACAAGCGCTGTACATCCAGCGCCTGCGCTACGGTGCCGAGAAGATCACCCCGGAACGTGTGCTGGGTTGGGCGACCAAAGGCTCGGCGAGCTTGTTGGGCCGTACCGATATCGGTGAGATTGCCGTGGGCAAGCAAGCCGACCTGGCGCTGTTCAAGCTCGACGAACTGCGCTTCTCCGGTAGCCATGATCCGGTCTCGGCACTGCTGCTGTGCGGCGCGGATCGCGCGGACCGGGTGATGGTCGGCGGCAAATGGCGAGTGATTGATGGACAGGTCGAAGGGCTGGATCTGAAAGGGTTGATTGCCGATCACAGCCAGGCGGCACGGCAGTTGATCGCAGGGACCTGATCCGACCACCGCCCCTGTGGGAGCGGGCTTGCCCGCGATAGCGGACTGTCAGCCGACAGACATGTTGAATGTGACGGCCTCATCGCGAGCAAGCCCGCTCCCACAAGGGATTTGTGGAGATTCAAAGTCCGAGCAGCGACAACATGATAAACGTCGCAAACAACACAAAGTGGGTCATGCCTTCGATGGCGTTGGTTTCGCCATCGTTGAGGTTGATCGCGCTGACGATCAGGGTGATGAGGATCATCACGGTCTGCACCGGGGTCATGGCCATCTGAAACGGCTGGCCGGTGTAGAGCGCCATCGCTTCCATCACCGGTACCGTCAGGATCACCGTCGACAGTGACGCGCCCAGCGCGATGTTGACCACTGACTGCATGCGGTTGGCCAGCGCCGCGCGCAACGCGGTCAAAATCTCCGGCGCCGCAGAAATCGCCGCTACCAGAATTGCCGTAACCACCGGGGGAGCGCCCGTCCCTTCCAGACCCAGATCAAGGGTCTTGGACATCACTTCGGCCAATGCGCCGATCACCACCACCCCGAACACCAGAATGCCGATGGACAACGTCAGGTTGATCGGTGCCGGTTCACTTTCCTGAGACTCCTTCTTGCGACGCTTGTCCGGATAGCTGTAGCTGAAAAAGTAACTATGCGGCCCGACCTGCATGCGCAGGAACAAGGCATACAGCAACACCATCGCACCGATGGTGAAGGCCGAGTAGAGCTTCCAGTTGGCCTCGGGAATGAATTCCGGCACCACCATCGACACGCCCATGGCGGTGAGGATCATCACGCTGTAGCTGCGCGCCGAATCATCGTTGTAGGACTGTTCGCCATGTTTGAGCCCGCCCATCAACGCCGCCAGACCGAGGATGCCGTTGATATCGAGCATCACCGCCGAATAAATCGTGTCACGCACCAGGGTCTTCGAGGCTTCGTTGCTCATCATGATCGCCAGGATCACCACTTCCACCAGCACCGCAGCCAGGGTCAGGATCATCGTGCCGTAGGGGTCGCCGACTTTCTCCGCCAGCAATTCGGCCTGGTGAGCGACGCGCATGGAGGCAGCGACTATGAACGCGATCAACAGCAGTCCGCCGGTCAGCGCGACGGCCTGGCCGCTGTGCAGCAACCAGTGCTCCAGGGCGAAGGCAACAACGGCGGCGATCAGGGCCAGCAGCAGAAAGGTTTCTTGCTTGAGGACGGTGAGCATGTCGAGCCTTTTGCCGTGGGGAGCGGATGAGCTACTGACTGTGGGGTGGCGCCAATGGTTCGTTACACCTTAGCGCACCAGAGGATGGCAGCCGTGCAAGCCCATGCACTTTTATTGGCCCTGCCGGCCTCTTCGCGGGCAAGCCCGCTCCCACAGGATTCGCGGTGCTTTTGTGGGAGCGAGCTTGCTCGCGATGGCTGTTACGCGGTTCAGAGCCATTTGTTGTCTTGTTGGTCAGCAATTTGCATTGGCCTGCCAACCACACAACAACATGGAGTTCCAATTCATGCACAAGCGTCCGTTGAAGAAGCTGCTTTGCGCCATTACGGCGGCCATCGGTCTGAGCGCCAGCCTGTCCGCCAGTGCCACCGATCCGCTGAAAGTCGGCTTCGTCTATATCGGTCCGATCGGTGACCACGGCTGGACGTATCAGCATGAACAGGGACGCAAGGCACTGGCGGAAAAATTCGGTCCGCAGATCACCACCAACTACGTGGAGAACGTCGCCGAGGGCGCCGATGCCGAGCGGGTGATCCGCAACATGGCCAAGGACAAGTACGACCTGATTTTCACCACCTCTTTCGGCTACATGAACCCGACGCTGAAAGTCGCCAAACAATTTCCCACGGTGACCTTCGAACACGCCACGGGCTACAAACAGGACAAGAACCTCGGCACCTACCTGGCGCGCACCTACGAGGGTCGCTACGTCGGCGGCTTCCTCGCGGCGAAGATGACCAAGACCAAGAAGATCGGCTACGTCGCGTCCTTTCCCATTCCGGAAGTGATCCGCGACATCAACGCCATTCAACTGGCCCTGAACAAGTACAACCCCGGCACCGAGATCAAGGTCGTGTGGGTCAACTCGTGGTTCGATCCGGGCAAGGAAGCCGATGCCGCCAACGCACTGATCGACCAGGGCGTGGACGTGGTGTTCCAGCACACCGACAGTCCGGCACCGATCCAGGCCGCAGAACGTCGTGGCGTGTATGCCGTCGGCTACGCTTCGGATATGGCGCACTTCGGGCCCAAGGCGGTGCTGACGTCCATCGTCAATGACTGGACCTCGCACTATATTCAGGCAACCCAGAGCGTGATCGACCATGACTGGAAATCCCAGGACTACTGGGGCGGCTTGAAAGAAGGCACGGTTGAACTGCCGATCAGCGACTTGGTGCCTGCACCGGTGAAAGCCGAGGCCGAGCAGATCATCGCCGACATCAAGAGCGGTGCGTTGCAACCGTTCACCGGGCCGATCAAGGATCAGGCCGGGGTCGAGAAAATTCCGGCGGGCGTGAGCGCAACCCATACGGAACTGGCGTCGATGAATTACTACGTTGAAGGCATGAAGGCCGAGATACCGAAGTAATTCCAATGCCCAACACAAAACCCTGTGGGAGCGGGCAAGCCCGCTCTCACATTGGACCTTCAGTGCTTTCAGGATTGTGTATGACCAGCCTTCCCATCATCGACATCGCCCCGCTCTACAGCGACGACCAGAACGCCTGGTCAGCCGTGGCCACGCAAATCGACCACGCCTGCCGCGAATGGGGGTTTTTCTATATCAAGGGCCACCCGATCAGCGCCGCGCGCATCGATGCCGTACTCGACAGTGCCAGGCACTTCTTCGCCCAGCCCGCCGAAGAAAAGCTCAAGATCGACATCACCCAGACCCGCCACCATCGCGGTTACGGCGCCATCGCCACCGAGCAACTCGACCCGAGCAAACCCAGCGACCTCAAGGAAACCTTCGACATGGGCCTGCACCTGCCGGCCTGTCACCCTGAAGTGCTGGCGGAAAAACCCCTGCGCGGCCCCAACCGTCACCCGTCGCTGCCCGGCTGGGAAGCACTGATGGAGCAGCACTACGTCGACATGCAAGCCCTTGCACAGACCCTGTTGCGGGCGATGACGCTGGCCTTGGGCATCGAGCGCGATTTTTTCGATACGCGCTTCAACGAACCCGTCAGTGTCTTGCGGATGATCCATTACCCGCCGCGCCACACGGCCAGTTCGGCCGAACAGCAAGGTGCCGGCGCCCACACTGATTACGGTTGCATCACCTTGCTCTATCAAGATGCCGCTGGCGGGCTGCAAGTCCGGAACGTCAACGGTGAATGGATTGACGCGCCGCCCATCGACGGCACGTTCGTGGTTAACCTGGGCGACATGATGGCGCGCTGGAGCAATGACCGTTATCGGTCGACCCCACACCGGGTGATCAGCCCGCTGGGCGTGGATCGCTATTCGATGCCGTTCTTCGCCGAGCCACATCCCGACACGCGCATCGAATGCCTGCCCGGCTGTCAGGATGAGCTGCACCCGGCGAAATACCCGATCACCACCTGCGCCGAATTCCTGCTCTCGCGCTTCGCCGATACCTACGCCTATCGACGGGAACAGCAAGCGGTGTGATGAACCGCTCGGTCAGGTTTTACCAATTGTTGCAGCGAGCACCTGTAGAATGGCGGCCATTGCACCTGATGAGAACAGACTATGTACGACTGGCTGAACGCCCTGCCCAAGGCAGAACTGCACCTGCACCTTGAGGGTTCGCTGGAACCCGAGCTGCTGTTCGCCCTGGCGGAACGCAACAAGATTGCCCTGCCGTGGAGCGACGTCGACACCCTGCGCAAGGCCTACGCCTTCAACAACCTGCAAGAGTTCCTCGACCTGTATTACCAGGGCGCCGACGTGTTGCGCACCTCCCAGGATTTCTACGACCTGACCTGGGCTTACCTGTTGCGTTGCAAGGCGCAGAACGTGATTCACACCGAACCGTTCTTCGACCCGCAGACCCACACCGACCGTGGCATTCCATTCGAAGTGGTGCTCAACGGCATCGCCGCCGCGTTGAAGGACGGTGAACAGCAACTGGGGATCACCAGCGGTTTGATCCTGAGCTTCCTGCGTCACCTGAGCGAAGAACAAGCGCAAAAAACCCTCGATCAGGCACTGCCATTCCGCGACGCGTTCGTCGCCGTCGGCCTCGACAGTTCGGAGATGGGCCACCCGCCGAGCAAGTTCCAGCGCGTGTTCGATCGTGCCCGCGGCGAAGGCTTCCTCACCGTTGCCCACGCCGGTGAAGAAGGTCCGCCCGAGTACATCTGGGAAGCCCTCGACCTGCTGAAAATCCAGCGCATCGACCATGGCGTACGGGCCATCGAAGACGAGCGCCTGATGCAACGCATCATCGACGAGCAAATCCCGCTGACCGTGTGCCCGCTGTCCAACACCAAGCTCCGCGTGTTCGATCACATGTCGCAGCACAACATTCTCGACATGCTTGAGCGTGGCGTGAAGGTGACCGTGAACTCGGATGACCCGGCGTACTTCGGCGGTTACGTCACCGAAAACTTCCATGCGTTGTACACCGATCTGGGCATGACCCAGGACCAGGCCAAGCGGTTGGCGCAGAACAGCCTGGATGCACGTTTGGTCAAACCGTAAGCGCACCGCAAAACCAATGCAGGAGCGAGCTTGCTCGCTCCTGCAGGGTCAGCATTTAGCCGATGGATACCGGCTCGCTTAACTCCTCCAGCGTCTTGCCCCGCGTCTCCATCCCGAACATCCAGACCACCAGCGCCGCCAACGCAAAACACAACGCCCCCAGGGCGAACACCCCACCCTGCCCCGTTATCGGGAACACCAGCCCGGTCACCATAGGCCCGAGCAGCGAACCCACGCGACCAATTGCCGAGGCAAAACCCGAGCCGGTGGCCCGCGCCGATGTCGGGTACAGCTCCGGGGTGTAGGTGTAGAGCACTGCCCACATGCCGAACAGGAAAAACTGCATCAGCAACCCGGAGGCGATCAGCAGGCTGACGTTGCCGCCAAACACCGCACTCTGCCCATAAAGAAACGCCATCACCCCGCCGCCAAGCAGCGTCACGACGCACACCGGCTTGCGTCCCCAGCGCTCCACCAGCCAGGCCGCCATCAGGAAACCGGGAATCCCGCCAAGGGAAATCAGCACCGTGTAATACACCGACTGAGTCACGGCAAACCCCGACTGTTGCAGCAAGGCACTGAGCCAGGAGGTCAAGCCATAGAAGCCGAGCAAAGCAAAGAACCAGACGCTCCAGATCATCATCGTGCGCTGGCGATACAGTGGCGACCAGATCTGACTCAGCGCCGAAAAGAAGTTGCCGGGTTGACTGGCCACCCGTGGCAGGCGAATCGGCTCGGGCAGGTGCGAATGACCCAATGAAGCCCTGACGCGCTCCTCGATACGCCGCAATACAGTATCCGCCGCCTCATGGTGACCGGCCTGCTCCAGCCAGCGCGGTGACTCGGGAATGAAAAAGCGGATCGCCAGGACGAACACCGCCGGCACCGCCAACACCAGAAAAATGTCCCGCCAACCGATCACCGGCAACAGGAAGTAGGAAAGCACCCCGGCCGCGACGAAGCCCAGCGGCCAGAAACCGTCCATCAATGCGATGTAGCGTCCGCGTCGCTTGGCCGGAATCAGTTCGGACAGCATCGACTGAGCAATGGGAAACTCCATGCCCATGCCGATTCCCAACAGGATTCGGAACAACGTCAGCGTCTCTATCGTTTGCGCCGTGGAGCACAGGTAGCTGGCGAGCCCCCACAACACGATGCTCCACTGGAACACCGGTTTACGCCCGAAGCGGTCAGCCAGCATCCCGGACAGCGACGCGCCGACCACCATCCCGAAAAAACTCGAACTGGCCAGAAAGCCCGCCTGCGCGGTGCTCAGGCCGAACTCGGCTTTGATCGAGCCGAGCAGGAACGTCATCATCGCCAGGTCCATGGAGTCGAAGAAAAACGCCAGGGCAATAATGATGAAAATGACGCGGTGATAGCCGCTGATGGGCAGTCGTTCCAGACGTTCTGCCGCGCTGTAGCTTCGTGTGTCCATACCGCATACCCCCAATCCAGGAAATCCCCGGATCGAGTGTGCGTGATAGCCATGGGGGGTTATTGCTGGATGCGACCTGTCCGGACCTCTGAACGACGTCTGGCGCCATAACCCCAGACGTCAGCCTGAAAACGCCCTAGAACGCCAGTTCCAGCTCGGTTTCCTTGGCAAAGCGATGAATTTCACGCTGCCCGGCGGCGGTGACCTGCAAGGCGCGCGAATCGTTGGGCAGGCTCAACCAGCCGGACTGCAAGAACAGCTGCAGCAACGCCGCGCCCAATGCCCCGCCCATGTGCGGGCGTCTTTCGCTCCAGTCTGGACAGGCGCACGCCGACCGGCCATTGCGATGGGCCAGAGCCTGGATGTACACGCCTCGCGCCGCCAGTTCCGTAGAGCCCTTGAGCGTGATCGTGACACGCTGATCGAATTGTTCGATCCAGCCCGCATCCAGTAACCGCTGATACAGATCGGCCGCCAGCGTACCGCCGAGATGGTCATCGCAAAGCCGGGCGCGCAACAGTGACGAACGTGCCGGCTGCGGTTTGGCGAGGGGGGCGGTGCGTTTGAAGATCTCGGGGATATTCTGTGGCGCGCTGGCAATCGTCGCACTGGCCAGGGCTTCGATCGCGGCACCGATTTCGGGGGCCGCCAGGCGAAAGAATCGCTTGCGCCCGCGCGGCTCGACCTTCAACAGACCTCCGGCGGCCAAACGCCCCAGATGCGCACTGGCCGAAGAGGGTGACAGACCCGCCAGCAACGCCAGCTCTTCGGTTTGTCGCGCCGAGCCATCCATCAAGGCCCACATCATTGCGCTGCGCTTTGGGTCAGCCAGCAAGGTGGCTATCTGGCTGATGCAAGGTGCATGTTCCATGTATTCACTCCCTGTTGAATCGTTTCGTCTACTGCTCGCGGGACATCTTGAGCAGTAATGTGTCGTCGGCCAAGACGCGATAACCGCCATTCACCGGACACAACCATCGCTCACTCAAGCCCTCACCGGACAAGGATTGCAGAGGGCAGGCGACGGGGTATGGGGCAAGGTCGGCTCCAGCGAGGCCTTGCCATTCGGATCGACGGTGCGGACATGAGGCGAGCGCTAGTATAGGCGGGTTGGCGGACGGTTCCTGTCCTCCGCCAAGGGTTGGTGCTGATAGTTCCTGAGGGAAATTTCGCTTTTTTCCTGCGATTAATGATCGATGCCCGCCAACCCCGGAAAATGGCTGCTCAACCGCGCGCATCGGCTGGCCAGCATTTCTCGCAAAAGGTTCACCGGCTTACTCAATTGGGCGCGATGGGCGCACAGCAGATTCAGCGGTGCGCGCTCACAGAGCAACTCGGGCATCAGCACTTTCAAGCGCCCGGCGAGTACATCGGCCGCCACATCAAGCCAGGATTTGTAGGCGATTCCGGCCCCCGCCACCGCCCACAGACGCACCACATCGGCATCGTCACTGAAACGATCGCCGCTGACCGTCAGGCTCATCTCGCGCTTGCCATCGTGGAAACTCCAGTGGTCGTGGACGCGGCTGCCGAGCATGAACAGCAGGCAATTGTGTTGGGCCAGTTGTTCCAATTGCCGCGGCTCGCCATGCCGGGCCAGGTAACCCGGCGCAGCGCAGAGAACACGACGGTTCTGCGGGGCGATGGGCAATGCCACCAGACTGGAGTCTTCCGGCTCGCCATACCGCAAGGCGATGTCCACCGGCTGACGAAACAGATCGGCGATGCGGTCGCCCAGCAACAGGCGCACGGTGAGCTTCGGGTGCTCGCGCTGGAACTCATCGAGCCAGGGCAGCAACAGGTTGCGACCGAAGTCCGAAGGTGCCGACAACTGCAACACGCCGCTCACTTGATCCTGGCCGCTGGCCAACAGCCGTCGGCCCTCGTCGAGATTGCTCAGGGCCGCCCGTGCGTATTCGAGAAAACCTTCGCCCTCGGCGGTCAGGCGCAGGCTGCGCGTGGAGCGGGCCAGCAGGCGGGCGCCGAGCTGCTGTTCGATGCGTTTCAACGCGGCGCTGGCCACCGCTGCCGACATGTCCATGCCCCGCGCAGCCGCTGACAGGCTGCCCAGGTCCGCCGCCCGGACAAACAACTGCAAGTCATCGAAACGCAGCATTTGAAGCCTCGATTATCAAAAAATTGTTGAAAGAGACTGCTCTTTTAGCGGGTTTTATCTTCAGGAGAAATAGCCAATCATCTCTTCATCGAAATCACCCCGCCCGGAGTCGCAGATGTCCCAACCTTTTACCGCTATCGCCACCCTGATTGCCAAACCCGGCCAGCAAGACGCCCTGGAACAGCGCTTGCGGGCGCTGGTGGAGCCGACCCGTGCCGAGGCCGGTTGCGGGCAATACGATCTGCATCAGGACCAGGCCAACCCGCTGGCTTTCTACATGATCGAGCACTGGAGCAGCGAAGAAGCCCTTCAAGCCCATGATGCCAGCGCCCATATCCAGCACTTTCGCGACCAGGCCGGTGATTTTCTCGAACACTTCGAACTCAAGCGCCTGCGTGCCCTCGCCTGATTCTTTCTTCCATTCGTTTGCGGAGCCCTCCATGAAAGCCATCGCCTATTACGCCTCCTTGCCGATCAGCGACGAAAAATCCCTGCAAGACATCGAACTGCCGGAGCCAGTCACCGGTCCCCGCGACCTGTTGGTGGAAGTCAAAGCCATTTCGGTCAACCCGGTGGACACCAAGGTCCGCCAGAACGTCCAGCCTGAAGACGGCGCGGCAAAGGTACTGGGCTGGGACGTGGCCGGTGTGGTCAAGGCTGTTGGCAGCGAAGTCACGCTGTTCAAGACCGGCGACAAGGTGTTCTACGCCGGCTCCATCGCCCGCGCCGGCGGCAACAGCGAACTGCACGTGGTGGACGAGCGGATCGTCGGCCACATGCCAAAAACCCTGGGTTTCGCTGAAGCGGCCGCCCTGCCGTTGACGGCCATCACCGCGTGGGAACTGCTCTTCGAACGCCTGCAAGTGCGCGAAGGCAACGTCGATGAAGGCCAGAGTCTGCTGATTGTCGGCGCGGCCGGGGGTGTCGGCTCGATCCTCACGCAACTGGCGAAACAACTCACTGGCCTGAACGTCATCGGCACCGCTTCGCGTCCGCAAACCCAAAGCTGGGTCAAAGCGTTGGGCGCCGACCTGGTGGTCGATCACAGCCAGCCCCTGAGCGAAGCACTCAGACACGCCGGTGTTGATCACGTGACTCACGTTGCCAGCCTGACCCAGACCGATCATCACCTCGATCAACTGGTCGAGGCCCTGGCCCCTCAAGGCAAGCTGGCACTGATCGATGATCCGAAGTCCCTCGACGTGACCAAGCTCAAGCGCAAGAGCCTGTCGCTGCACTGGGAGTTCATGTACACCCGCTCACTGTTCGAGACTGCGGACATGATCGAGCAGCACAACCTGCTCAATCGCGTGGCGCAACTGATCGATGCCGGGACGCTGAAAACCACGGTGGGCGAGCACTTCGGCACGATCAACGCGGCGAACTTGCGCCGAGCCCATGCGCTGCTCGAGAGTGGAAAGTCCAAGGGCAAGATTGTCCTGGAAGGGTTCTAGGCAAGTGGCATCGGTGTCGCCCGACGACGGGCGACACCGTCAGTCTGAAGCTTGACCCTTGTCACAATTGCGATCGTATTCAGGACTACAATCGATTCCTCTGCGAGGCACATTTTTATCTGAGGAGGTCAGCAATGAAGATCCTGATAAAAGAATTGGCAAAGTCCCAGTGGCAAGTTCGCCTGGACCAACATGCAGTGACGTTCCGCAGCGAAGCGGAGGCCCGCGCCTTCACCAACACCCTTGAAGCGCGTTTGCAGGCTCCCCACCAGATTCCCGACCGCCAGCAGCGGGCTGTTGGCTGAGTCCGTCCTCAGGCCTGGGCTTGAGTCAGCGCCCGGATATTTTGCAGTCGCCGGGTGAGCATCGCCGCACTCACCACCAGAATGCCGCACAGGCTGATGACCATGGCCATCGGCATTGCACTGCCGTCGTGTAACACACCGACCAGCGCGGCGGCACCGGCAGCGACACTGAATTGCAGGCAACCGAGCAGCGCCGAAGCACTGCCGGCGCGTGCGCCCTGCCCGTTCATCGCGCAGGCCGAGGCGTTGGGCAGGATGCAGCCCAGGCTGGCGATACAGACGAACAACGGAATCAGTAGCGGCCAAAGCTGCACGGTGTGCAGTGCACTGACGGCGAGCAAGGTCAGGCCGGCACCGAGGTAGATCCACACCGTGCGCGCCAGCAGGAACGCCGGACCGCGTCGAGCCAACAGCCGTGCGTTGACCTGGGCCACCAGAATGAAGCCCGCTGCGTTGGCACCGAAGAACCAGCCAAAATGCTCGGCCGGGACGCCATAGAGTTTGATCAGGACGAACGGTGAACCGGCGATGTAGGAAAACATCCCGGCGATGGCGATGCCGCCGGTCAACGCGTGGCCGAGGTAGATCGGGTCTTTCAACAACCGTCCGTACTGGCGCAATGCCCCGGACAAAGGTGGGCGCGGCAAATGCGCGGGCATGCTTTCCGGCAAGCCGAGGGCCACGGCCAGACCGGCCACCGCACTGAAACCGGTCAGCGCCAGGAAGATCGACTGCCACCCCGTGGTGTTGACCAGCAATCCACCGAGCATCGGCGCAAGGATCGGTGCCAGGCCCATGACCAGCATCAACTGAGAAAAGACTTTCGCTGAACCCACCGCATCGCATTTGTCGCTTACCACCGCCCGCGAGATCACCATGCCCGCGCAACCGCCCAGCGCCTGAATGAAGCGCGCGCCGATCAGCCATTGAAGGTTCGGCGCATAGGCGCACGCCAGCGAAGCGGCGGTAAACAGCCCGACACCGATCAACAGGGGAATGCGTCGGCCAAAACGATCCGCGACCGGACCGTATCCCAACTGGCCGATGGACAGACCGAGGAAGTAGGCCGCCAGCGTCAGTTGAACGTGTTGTTCGTCAGTGCCAAAAGCGAGCGCCATGGCCGGAAAGGCCGGCAGGTAAAAATCGATCGCCAGCGGACCGAACGCGCTCAAGGCGCCGAGAATCAGGATTGTGCGGAAATTCATCAAGCATCCAGTTGGGCAGAAGTCAGCAGCCCGACAGTCTAGCCGCGCATGGATGCCTTGAACATTCCGGTAGCTCGCTAACTATCAAAAAGATCAGGCCAGCCTGACGCCGTAGCCTTCTTCGCTGATCGCCGCGATCACCTGTTCGGCGCTCAGCGAACTTTCCACGCCGACCTCTTTCGCAGCCAGATCGACGCGCACACTGGCGGCCGCGTCCCTGGCCTGTAGCGCAGCCGTGATGGCCTTGACGCAGTGACCGCAGGACATGCCTTCAACCTTGAACACTTGCATGGGACAACTCCTTACATGGGGGCTTTTGAATGGGACTGTGTGCAGTGTCGAGCTTGCCATCATGGCAAGGTCAAGTTCTGGAATGATCTGCCGGGCTGGCAATCGGCGTCGCGCTCGGCCAAGCTGCGTCCATCTATGACTCGATCTCAGGAGATTCAGCCATGCGCTGGTCAGCTTTCAGCCTGTTTGGCTTTCTCAGCCTTTTCGCCGCCATGCCTTCGGCCAATGCTGCCGGAGAGGATTATGGCGTGCTGATCATTTCCCGCGAACGGCTGGAAGTGTCGACCAACTGCGAGATCGGCGTGTACATCCAGGATCAGTTGTCGGCGCGTCTGTTCCAGGAGCAAAGCACCTCGTTCAACCTGCCGCCGGGCAATGTCTCGCTGCGCCTGAAACTGCTACCGGGCCAGGCGCCGGGCTGCAATCCGGGCATGCTGGCGCCGGGCTCGCAGAACATCACGCTTCGGGCCGGGGACGTGCTGAAGTTCAGGATTGCGATGACGCAGGAAGGGATGTATCTGAAGCCAGCGGCCCTCGGTTACTGACCTACCTTCCTTGTGGGAGCGAGCCTGCTCGCGAAAGCGATCTGACTGTCACATCCATGTTAAACGTACCGCCGCCATCGCGATCAGGCTCGCTCCTACAGTTGAATTGCGGTGAGTTTCCAGATGGCGCTTGACCTTGCCCGCATGGCAAGGTTGATCCTGTGGTCATCCACTACAGGGAGCGTGACCCATGTCCGAATCCATTACCTTCGATCTGCCCATTGCCGGCATGACCTGCGCCAGTTGCGCCGGGCGGGTCGAGCGTGCCTTGAGCAAAGTCGTTGGCGCCACGGCTGTCAGCGTCAACCTGGCCAGTGAGCAGGCCCGGGTTCAGGCACCCGCCGACAGCCTGCCGGCCTTGATGGAGGCGGTGCAAAACGCCGGCTACAGCGTGCCCCAGCACAGCCTGGAATTGAGCATCGATGGCATGACCTGCGCCTCTTGCGTCGGTCGCGTCGAACGGGCACTGAACAAGGTCCCAGGGGTGAAGAGCGTCAGCGTCAACCTGGCCAACGAGCGCGCCCATCTCGAATTGCTCGGCCAGATCGACCCGCAATCCCTGCTCGCCGCCGTGACCAAGGCCGGATACAGCGCCAGCGTCTGGCAAGCCGATCAGCCACAAACCGACAGCCAGCACACGCGTCTGCACCGCGAGCGCTGGGCCTTGCTCGCGGCCATCGCCCTCGCGTTGCCGCTGGTGCTGCCAATGCTGCTGCAACCGTTCGGCGTGCACTGGATGCTCCCGGCCTGGGTGCAATTCGCGTTGGCCACGCCAGTGCAGTTCATCTTTGGCGCGCGCTTTTATGTCGCTGCCTGGAAAGCGCTGCGGGCCGGGGCCGGCAACATGGATTTGCTGGTCGCCCTGGGCACCAGCGCCGGCTATGGCTTGAGTCTGTACGAATGGGCCACTGCCGCCGGGCGCATGCCGCACCTGTATTTCGAAGCCTCTGCGGTGGTGATTGCCTTGGTACTGCTGGGCAAGTACCTGGAAAGTCGCGCCAAACGCCAGACCGCCAGCGCCATTCGTGCCCTCGAAGCACTGCGCCCCGAGCGCGCCATTCAAGTCATCGACGGTCGCGAGCAGAACGTCGCCATCAGCGCCCTGCGCCTGGATGATTTGGTGCTGGTCAAACCCGGTGAGCGCTTTCCGGTGGATGGCGTCGTGGTCGAAGGCCAGAGCCATGCCGATGAAGCGCTGATCAGCGGCGAAAGCCTGCCAGTGCCGAAACAGCCTGGCGACAAGGTCACCGGCGGCGCGATCAATGGTGAAGGTCGGTTACTGGTTCGCACTCAGGCACTCGGCGCGGAAACCGTACTGGCACGCATCATCCGTCTGGTGGAAGACGCTCAAGCGGCGAAAGCACCGATCCAGAAACTGGTGGATAAAGTCAGCCAGGTATTCGTGCCCGTGGTTTTGCTGCTGGCCCTGGCGACGCTGATCGGTTGGTGGCTGTACGGCGCGCCGATGGAAACCGCGTTGATCAACGCCGTAGCGGTGTTGGTGATCGCTTGTCCCTGCGCCCTCGGTCTGGCGACGCCGACCGCGATCATGGCCGGCACCGGGGTGGCGGCGCGCTATGGGATTCTGATCAAGGATGCCGAGGCGCTGGAGCGTGCCCATGAAGTCAGCGCCGTGGTGTTCGACAAGACCGGCACCCTGACCTCGGGCGCTCCGCGTATCGCCCATCTGAGCGCCATCAACCGTGACGAACCCGCTCTGCTGCAAATGGCCGGTGCCCTGCAACGCGGCAGCGAACACCCGCTGGCCAAGGCGGTACTGGACGCGTGCACAGAACGTGGCCTGACCGTGGCCGATATCAGCGATAGCCAGTCCCTGACCGGATGCGGCATTGCTGGCAACCTTGAAGGGCGGCGGCTGGCCCTGGGCAATCGGCGGTTGCTGGAAGAAAGCGGTTTGAGCGCTGGCCCCCTGGCCGAATCGGCAAGCGCCTGGGAAACCGAAGGCCGAACCCTGTCCTGGCTCATCGAGCAAAGCCCGGAACCACGGGTGCTGGGCCTGTTCGCCTTTGGTGACACCCTCAAGCCCGGCGCATTGCAAGCGGTGCAACAACTAAGCGCACGGCACATCAGCAGTCACTTGCTGACCGGCGACAACCGCGGCAGCGCCAAAGTAGTGGCCGAAGCCCTGGGCATCACCGACGTGCATGCCGAAGTGCTGCCAGCCGACAAGGCCGCCACCGTCACGGCACTGAAGAAAACCGGCGTGGTGGCTATGGTCGGTGACGGCATCAACGATGCGCCGGCGCTGGCCGCCGCCGACATTGGCATCGCCATGGGCGGCGGCACCGATGTGGCCATGCACGCGGCCGGCATCACCCTGATGCGCGGTGACCCACGACTGGTGCCCGCCGCGCTGGACATCAGCCGCAAGACCTACGCGAAGATCCGGCAGAACCTGTTCTGGGCCTTCGTCTATAACCTGATTGGCATTCCATTGGCCGCGTTCGGTTTCCTTAACCCGGTGCTGGCCGGTGCCGCCATGGCGCTGTCGAGTGTCAGCGTGGTGAGCAATGCGCTGCTGTTGAAAACCTGGAAGCCCAAGGGCCTGGAGGACAACCGATGAACATCGGCCAAGCAGCACGCCACAGTGGCCTGAGTGCCAAGATGATCCGGTATTACGAGTCAATCGGCCTGCTCAAGGCCGCCCATCGTACTGACAGCGGCTATCGGATCTACAGTGACGACGACTTGCATACCCTGGCGTTTATCAAGCGCTCCCGGGATCTGGGCTTTTCCCTGGAAGAAGTCGGCAAGTTGCTGGCGCTCTGGCAAGACCGCCAGCGCGCCAGCGCCGATGTGAAAGCCCTGGCCCGTCAGCATATCGAGGAGCTAAATCAGAAGATCCGTGAACTGGGTCAGTTGCGCGACACCCTGCAGGACCTGGTCGAGCACTGCCATGGGGATCACCGGCCGGACTGTCCGATTCTCAAGAACCTGGAATCGGGGTGCTGTGCTGGACCTGCTTCTGCCTGACACCTTGATGCTGGATGCACTGACGCCATCGCGGGCAAGCCCGCGAAGGCCGACGATCATCCATATTGAATCTGTAACCCTACAAAAAACCCGGCCGAAGCCGGGTTTTTATTTAGCTGATTACTGCATCCACGGCGGTGGTGGCTCTTCGGCCTTGCCCGGTGGCGCATCATCCGCGGCACGCGCCGCTTGCTTGCGCTCTTCATCGAGCCGTGCAGCCTCGATCTCACGCATGATGCCGCTCACGTCAGCCAACTCTTCCGGTTCGTCGAACTCACCGGTCAAGACGCTGGCCGGGTGCAAGGTGCCGGCCTCGTACAAGGCCCACATTTCCTTGGCGTACCGGGTCTTTTTCAACTCCGGCGCGAACCGCCCGAAGTAGGACGCCATGTTGCCCACGTCCCGCTCCAGCATGCTGAACGCGTGGTTGTTGCCCGCCGCGTCCACCGCTTGCGGCAAGTCAATGATCACCGGACCGGTCGGGGTCAGCAACACGTTGAACTCGGACAAGTCACCGTGCACCAGACCGGTACACAGCATCAGCACGATCTGCGAAATCAGAAAGGCGTGATACTCGCGAGCCTGATCCGGTTCCAGCACCACGTCGTTCAGACGCGGCGCGGCATCACCATACTCGTCGGCCACCAACTCCATCAGCAGCACGCCTTCGAGGAAGTCGTACGGCTTGGGCACTCGCACACCGGCATTGGCCAGACGGAACAGCGCCGCCACTTCGGCGTTCTGCCAGGCGTCTTCGGTTTCCTTGCGGCCGAACTTGGAGCCCTTGGCCATCGCGCGGGCCTGACGGCTGTTGCGCACCTTGCGGCCTTCCTGGTACTCGGCCGCCTGACGAAAACTGCGTTTGTTCGCCTCCTTGTAGACCTTCGCGCAACGTAACTGGTTACCGCAGCGCACCACATAAACAGCTGCTTCTTTACCACTCATGAGTGGGCGCAGCACTTCGTCGACCAGACCGTCCTCGATCAGGGGTTCAATGCGTTTTGGAGTCTTCATCAGCTTTTATTGTGGGTCCTTTATTACCAAACACGCGAAAGTCATTCGTTATACGGCAATCCACTCACGGGGGGGAGGGGGTGCCGACCTATGAACGTCGAGGATGCACACAATGTGCCGGATTCATCACGAAAACCTGACGACCGTTACCGGCCGCCGCGGATCATAGCCGAGCCCGCAGCACCTGCTGCCTACAGGTCACAAGGTCATTTGTGACAGAAGCTGACATCCCGGTTTCATACCCTTCGTAGGATTTTTCAGATTAGTCCTCAATTTCCTCCGACAACTGCCGAAGTCCTCAGTGACAAACTGATTTGTCCGACAATCGTTCGCACAACAAAAACGATGCCGCACTCACGGAACCGGGTTGAAAACGAACGTTTACGGCTGCCAATAAACCGCGAGTCATCTGCACTTCGTGGGCCTACAAGAAAATCTGGAGCGCGGATGAACATCAAACAGAAGTTGACCTGGGCGTTTGCAATCATCGCCTGCCTACCCGTGGTGCTGGTCGCCACCCTCGTTGTGCTGAACCTGCGCAGTGATGCCAAGGACGAATTCGTCGACAGCAGCGGTCGCGAAATCCGTCAGGTCAGCAATGCCATGCAACTGTTCTTTGACGGCATCAGCCAGAACGTCGAATACCTGGCCAAGCAACCACTGATCAAAAACTCCGACGACAGCCTCAAGACCTACATGGCCGCCAACGCCGAAAGCGTTCCCCAAGGCGAGATGGACAAGAAAGTCTTCGGCCTGCTCCAGGACCTGGGTAACAGCCATCCGTCCTACGCCTACGCCATTCTCGGCACGGCAGCCGGCGGTTACGTGTCGTGGCCGGACGATCCCAAGCTGAGCAATTACGACCCGCGCCAGCGTCCCTGGTACAAGGCGGCCCAGGCCAAACCGGGCAAGCCGTTCCGCACCGAGGCTTACTACTGGGCCCAGGACGACTCGACCTACGTCAGCACCGTGCGCACCATCGACAACAAACTGGGCACCAATGGCGGCGTAGTCAGCATCGACGTGACGCTCAAGCAGCTCACCGAAATCGTCAAACAGATCAAGCTCGGTGAAACCGGCTACCTGATGTTGCTGGAAAATACCGGCACCGTATTGGTCGACCCGAAACAACCGGAGCACAACTTCAAGGCACTGAACAGCCTCGGCGAGGGTTACGCGCAACTGGCCAAGGCCGGCAAAGGCCTGGTCGAAGTCGAGCTCAATGGCGAGCGCTACATGGCCAACGTCTGGCCATCGGAGCAACTGGGCTGGACCTTCATCGGCCTGATCAAACAGAAAGACGTGATGAGTTCCGCGACCCAACTGACCTGGTTGATCGCCATCATCGCCGCGGTACTGGCATTGATCTTCGCAGTCGTCGGCGCCAGTTTCGCCAGCGTCATCGTGCGCCCGATCCGCAGCGTGGCTGACGGCCTGGAAGGCATCGCCCAGGGCGAAGGCGACCTGACCAAAAACCTGCAAATCCGTGGCAGCGACGAAACCGCGCAACTGGCCAACTGGTTCAACCAGTTCCTGACCGCGATTCGCAACCTGATCCAGAACATTGGCGGTGCCGCGACCAGGATCCTGGCCACTTCCAAGAGCTCGACCCAGGTCTCCAGTGACATGGCCGAAGCCGCCGGGCGCCAGCGTGAGGCGGTGGACATGGTGTCCACGGCGTTCCACGAAATGGTCGCCACCGCCAACGAAGTGGCCCGCTCTTGTAGCCAGGCCGCCGAATCGGCCGACAGCGGCCAGCGCCAGGCCCGTGAAGGCCAGCAACAGATTGACGCAGCGGTGACCAGCGTCGATCGCCTGAGTCAGGAAATCGAACAGTCGGCGCAGTCGATGCAGCAGCTGGAGCGCGACAGCAACGACATTCAGTCGATTCTCGGGACCATTCGTTCGATTGCCGAGCAGACCAACCTGTTGGCACTGAACGCCGCCATCGAGGCTGCACGCGCCGGCGAGCAAGGTCGTGGTTTCGCGGTGGTCGCCGATGAAGTGCGGGCCCTGGCCAAACGCACCGCCGACTCCACGGCGGAAATCGACGGGCTGCTGGGCAACCTGGCCAAGCGCACCAGCCAGGTCACCCAGCAAATGCATGCGAGCCTGGAAGTGTCGCAGCAATCGGTCACACGCATCGGCGAAGCCCGCAGCAGCTTCGGGCAGATTCGCGAGTCGGTGGACGTGATCCGTGACATGAACACCCAGATCGCCACGGCGGCTGAGCAACAGCATCAAGTGGCCGAGGACATCAACCGGCACATCAGCCAGATCCATGGCGATGCGCAGTTGGTGGCGGAACTGGCGAACTCGGCGCGCCTGGATTCCCAGAGCCTGGCCGGGTTGTCGAATGAGCTGGACGGCTTGGTGCGCCGCTTCCGCACCTGACCGGCGACCGCTTCGCGGTCGATCGCTGGCAAGCCAGCTCCTACAAGATTTGCGTCACCTGTGGGAGCTGGCTTGCCAGCGAAGGCTTCATCACTGCCGAAACAACTCTCCCGGCGTAAACCCGAACAGACCTTTGAACGCCGCAATAAACGCCGACGTCGAGTCATACCCACAGGCCAGCGCAGCGTTGGTCACGCTGTCGCCCTCCTCCAGCAAACTCAACGACGACAGCAGCCGCATGCGCTGGCGCCAGCTGCGGAAGCTCAACCCCGTTTCGCGTTGAAACAGGCGCATCAGGGTTTTCTCCGAAGTGCCCAAGCGCTCTGCCCACGCCTGCAACGTCACGTTCTGCTCGGGATTTTCGATCAGCTCGTTGCACAACCCCAGCAACCGTTGATGCCGGGGCAACGGCAGGGAAAACCCGACTTCCGGCAACGTCGCCAACTGATCCAGCAGCACACTAACCAGCCGCGCCTGCGGGCTATCGCCCTGCGGATACTCCACCGGCAGCAGGCAAAAACTCTTGATCAGTTCACGGGCCAGTGGCGTCACTTCCAGCACCCGGCAACGCCCGTCCGCCCACTGACAATCCTCGCGACGCACGTAGAGGCTGCGCATCTCGGCGCGCATCGACGTCACCACTTGATGCTCCAGATCCGCCGGAATCCAGATCCCCCACTGCGGCGGTGCGAAGAAACTGCCCTCGGCGGTGTGCACGCCGAGTACGCCACTGATCGCGTAGGAAAACTGCACCCAGTCGTGGCGATGGGACGGCGTCCACGAACCGGCATTGAGGCTCTCCACCCGCGCATACAGCGGACGCGGCAACGTCTTGAGGGGGGGAATGCTCCGTTCGAGGGTGATTTGTCCGTTAGTCGGCATTGACTGGCCTTATGTTGCAAGACGGCTGATGGGGCCGACGTTAGGCCATGTCACACATCTATTCAACACCGGTGGTCCTTGTGGGAGAGGGCTTGCCCGCGATAGCGGTATGTCAGGCAACAGAGATGTTGAATGTGCAGCCCCCATCGCGGGCGAGCCCGCTCCCACAGGTTTTTCGCTGACTTCAAAAATCAGCGCTCGATGATGGCGGTGACACCCTGCCCTCCCGCAGCACAGATCGAGATCAGGCCCCGGCCTTTGCCTGCCGCATCCAACAGCTTCGCCAGGTTGGCAACGATGCGTCCGCCCGTGGCGGCAAACGGGTGCCCGGCCGCCAGCGAGCTGCCTTTGACGTTGAGCCGGCTGCGATCGATCGAGCCCAAAGGCGCATCGAGGCCGAGGCGGGTCTTGCAGTAGTCCGGGTCCTCCCAGGCTTTCAAGGTACAGAGCACTTGCGCGGCGAAGGCTTCGTGGATTTCGTAGTAATCGAAGTCCTGCAACGTCAGGCCGTTGCGCGCCAGCAAGCGCGGCACCGCATACACCGGCGCCATCAACAGCCCTTCGGCGCCGTTGACGAAGTCCACCGCCGCCGCCTCGCCATCGCGCAGGTACGCCAGAATCGGCAAGCCGCGTTCCCTGGCCCACGCTTCACTGCCCAGCAGCACCAGTGATGCACCATCGGTCAGCGGCGTGGAGTTGCCCGCCGTCAGGGTACCCTTGGCACTTTTTTCATAGGCCGGTTTCAGCGCGGCAAGCTTTTCCAACGTCGAATCCGCACGCAGGTTGTTGTCGCGAGTGAGGCCGAGGAAGGGTGTCATCAAATCGTTGTGCCAGCCTTCGGCATAGGACGCGGCCAGTTTTTGATGGCTCTCCAGGGTCAGTTGATCCTGCGCTTCGCGGGGAATGTTCCAGGTCTGCGCCATCAGCTCGCAGTGCTGCCCCATGGACAAGCCGGTTCGCGGTTCGCCGTTGCGCGGGAATTCTGGAATCAGGTCACGGGGACGCAACTGCAGAAAGGTTTTCAGTTTATCGCCGGTGGTTTTGGCGCGATTGGCTTGCAGCAGAATCTTGCGCAGGCCCTCACTGACGCTGATCGGCGCATCCGACGTGGTGTCGACCCCACCTGCAATGCCACAGTCGATCTGGCCCAGGGCAATCTTGTTCGCCACCAGCAACGCGGCTTCCAGTCCGGTGCCGCAGGCTTGCTGGATGTCATAGGCAGGCGTCATGGGTGACAACCGCGAGCCGAGCACGCATTCGCGGGTCAGGTTCATGTCCCGCGACAGCTTGAGCACCGCCCCGGCAACCACTTCCCCGATGCGCAGGCCATGCAGGTTGTAGCGCTCGATCAGGCCTTCGAGAGCAGCCGTGAGCATGGCCTGGTTACTGGCGGTGGCGTATGGACCGTTGGAGCGGGCGAAGGGAATCCGGTTACCGCCGATGATCGCGACGCGGCGCAGCTGAGTCATGAAAAGCTCCTGATGAAATATCCAATGAAAACACCGGCCTCTGTGGGAGCGGGCTTGCCCGCGATGGTGTGTCAGCTACATTGACTTCGACTGATACACCATCGCGAGCAGGCTCGCTCCTACAGTCTGGTCAAGCGTAGGCCTTATCTCGTGGATCGAACGACTGATCGCCATTCGTGGTCCACACTTTGAACCTCAGCTGCTGGAGCGCGTTCCATGTCTGACCGCTATATCGACTTCGCCAATTCCTCCATCGGCCATCGTCTGGTCGGGGCCTTGGGCCTGCCTTCGCCGGTTCGCCTGGAGCGCTGGCAAGCCGGCCGCTTGCGCCCGGTCGAGGGTGCGCTGCTGATCGGCGGCGGGCCGCTGGCGGAAAACGTCAGCGCCTTCGCCAATCGCCTGACCGACGCGATCTACAGCTACGGCACCGAGCCTTCGCTGGCCACCGGCTGGATTCCCGGCCATGGACCCAAGCTCAAGGCCGTGGTGTTCGATGCCTCTCATCTGGTGCACACCGATCAACTCAAACAGCTGCGCGAGTTCTTCCAGCCCCTGATGAAGAACCTCGACCACTGCGCACACCTGGTCATTCTCGGGCGTGAGCCGCAGACCTTGAGCGACCCTTTCGCCGCCAGTGCCCAGCGCGCGATTGAGGGGTTCAGCCGTTCACTGGCCAAGGAACTGCGCAGCGGCGGCACCTTGCAGCTGATCCATGTCGGCGAAGGCGCCGAAGATCAACTGGAAGGCCCGCTGCGGTTTTTCCTCTCGCCCAAAAGCGCTTTCGTCTCCGGGCAAGTGATTCGCCTGAACGCCTGCGACACCCAGGTCACGGACTGGACCCGGCCCCTGTCCGGGCGCAAGGCGCTGGTTACGGGTGCAGCACGCGGCATCGGCGCCGCCATCGCCGAAACCCTGGCTCGTGACGGCGCCGACGTCATTCTGCTCGACGTGCCGCCGGCCAAAACCGATCTCGACGCCCTCGCCGCACGCCTGGGCGGGCGCAGCATCACCCTCGACATCTGCGCCGAGGACGCCGCCACGCAACTGGTCGAACAATTGCCCGACGGCATCGATATCGTGGTGCACAACGCCGGCATCACCCGCGACAAAACCCTGGCCAACATGACGCCGGAGTTCTGGGACGCGGTGCTCGCGGTCAACCTCAATGCCCCGCAAGTCCTGACCAAGGCCTTGCTCGATAACGGCACCTTGCGTGACCACGGCCGGGTCATCCTGCTGGCGTCGATCAGTGGCATCGCCGGCAATCGCGGACAAACCAACTACGCGGCGAGCAAGGCCGGGCTGATCGGTCTCGCTCAGGCCTGGGCGCCGCTGTTGCAGGCCAGGGGCATCAGCATCAATGCGGTCGCGCCGGGGTTTATCGAAACCCAGATGACCGCACATATTCCCTTCGGCCTGCGCGAAGCCGGACGACGCATGAGCTCCCTGGGCCAGGGCGGTCTGCCGCAAGACGTCGCCGAAGCGGTCGCCTGGCTCGCCCAACCGGGCACGGGCGCGTTCACCGGGCAAGCCTTGCGCGTCTGTGGACAAAGTGTTCTGGGGGCTTAGGCATGATCACTGACTGGCACACACTCAACCGCGAGCCGAGCCTGCCGGGGCTGTATTTACGCGCGGCGACGCGACGGAAAATCACCGGCACCACCCTGCCCGACTCCGGTTTGCGTTGCTGGGTCGATGTCGATCCGCAACGCCTGGCGGCCTATCGCAACGTCTGCGGCTACGCCGACAACGGCTTGTTACCGCCGACCTATCCACACATCCTCGCCTTCGCCTTGCAGATGCAACTGCTGACGGCCAAAGACTTTCCGTTTCCGCTGCTCGGGTTGATTCACCTGAGCAATCGCCTCCGCGTGCTGCGCCCCATGGGGGCGGTCAATCGGGTCCGGGTCAGCGTGCAAGTGCAGAACCTGCAGCCCCATGCCAAGGGTGCGACCTTCGATCTGGTGACGACCCTGGGCGATCAACTGGGATCGCTGTGGGAAGCCGAAAGCCGGATGCTCTGTCGCGGCGTCAAGCTTGAGGGCGAGCCCGTAGAGCAAGGGTTGGACTCGACACTGCCGCTGAGCGAAGTCGCGCACTGGAAAGCCCCTTCGGATATCGGCCGGCAGTACGCCAGGGTGTCCGGCGACTACAACCCGATTCACCTCAGTGCAGCCAGCGCCAGACTGTTCGGGTTTCCTTCGGCCATCGCCCACGGCTTGTGGCTGAAGGCACGCACGCTGGCCGCGCTGGTCGATCATCTACCGGCGGCAAGCCTCGAGATCATGGTGCAATTCAAGAAACCGGTACGTCTGCCCAGTGAGGTGACGTTGCTCGCCAGTGCGGCGGGGTCGAGCGGCGATCTGCGCTTGATCGGCGCCGGGGAGCTGGAGCACATGACTGGCCATTGGCGACCGCTTGCCTGAGAAAATCTGTGGGAGCCGGCGGGCTGGCGAAGCATTCTGGATGGTGCCGTGTTTTTTAGGTCGCCTTCTCCAGCTAGCCAGCGCCTACCGGGGACACGCCGTTACCGAAAAAATGAATTCACGCGCCATCAGCAACGTTCAGGGGTAAACCAACTGAAGCCTCGGCTGAGGAAACAGGTTGTTCAACGTCTCCAGCAGCCGCACGTGATAGATCGGCTTGCGAAACAAATCCAGCACCTGCAACCGCAACATGTCACTGACATCCTCCATGCCTGCATGCCCGGACATCACAATCACCGGCAAATGCTGGCGCGACGTATGTTCGCGCAAGCGCTTGATCAACGACATGCCACTCTCCTCCGGCATGCGCAGGTCGGTGATGACCAGTGCGATATCCGGATGGAGTGTCAAATGCTGCAACGCCAGTTTGACCGACGTCGCGGTAAAACAGATAAAGCCCTCGCCCTCCAGCAATTCTGCCAATTCAAGTAACGCATCTTCCTCGTCGTCGACCAGTAGAAGTTGCTGGCGCGAAAGCACAGGAGCGTTCATAGGAAACACCTGGAATGGGTTAGCGCTGACATTAAAATCGGTCGTTTAACAGTGGAAAGTTGCCAGATGCCTCAACTACCACCCAAGGCTACGGAAATCTTTCCGAAGATATTCTGGATCGTAGTTCCCATGCCTGCACTTAGCCCGGCAATGACCACCGCCACCATCGCCGCCACAATGGCGTACTCAATACCCGAAGCCCCTTCGGTATCTTTGGCCAGACTTTTATAGAAATCGATCTCGGATTTGATCTTCTGAACAACCTTGGCGAAAGACATGACGTTCTCCTTGATGACTGCGGGTGTTGCACCGACGCAACATGATTCCCCTATGCCAGCACCAGCATTGTCGGCATTTCCCCGGTCATCAACTATAAGAACGCATTAATACGAAAGTATTAGTCATTTGGTTGGCGTCAAAGAACCTGACATTTCAGGTTAATCGTTCACTTTTATCAGATATTTCGGTGTCCGTAATGGCATTTTGCACTAGCTGCGCTAGGGTCAAATAGCGAATCAGTCCAATGTTCATAGCTGCCTTATTGCAAAGTTTTCTCGTTCTCCAAGACGGGATTTGTGCGCAGCAGGAAAGGGAGAGCCGTCGTGAACAGTCGTGCCATTCTGGGTCTTGCCGGACTGTCTCTGGTGGGCGCTGTCATTGCCGGTTATTGGGGCTTCACCCTGAGCCGACAACCGGCCGCCGAACCTGTGGTTGCGCAACCTCAAATCGTAACCCCGTCCCCTGCCACTCCCCCGGCAGCGGCGCCACAGGAAGAAGACACCCGCCAACCCGTCGTCGTGCTGTTGCATGACATCGCGCCATTCGTGCAAATCACTGCTGCCGACGTGGCCGTGGAAAAACTCCGCACCGCCCCTGCCGGCAGCTTCACCCGTCTCGATCAAGCGATCGGTCGCACGCCTTGGCGCAGCCTGCGCGCCGGTACCTGGCTCAGTGACGAAAGCTTCGAAGCCGGCAGCAAACTGGCACGGATGATTCGTTCGGACGAACGCGCGCTCGCCGTATCCGTGGACGAAGTCATCAATGCCGGCGGACAACTGGCACCGGGGGACTATGTCGATGTCTTGCTGTTTTTGCGCATGGACACCATCAATCTCCAGCCCTCGGCGCAACTGGTGATCCCGGCGGTTCGCGTGCTGGGGGTGGGCGAACAGTTGGGCCTGACCAATGATGGCCAACCCACCAGCCCGGCCTACAGCAACGATGAAAAGCTCAAGCAGGAACAACAGCGCGTCAGCGCCCGTACCGTCCTGCTCGCCGTTCCCGCGCCACTGGTGAGTCGCCTGATGCTCGCCACCCAGGCCGGGGTATTGCGCCTGGCCGTGCGCAGTGCGGATGAAAAACGCCTGGCCCGCTATTGGGCCGGCGAGAGTGATTCCCCGGTCAACCTCGCCAACGCCAATCGCGAGTTGATCCAGTTCAATCAACTGGCCATGACCGCACAGCCCAAACCCGTCGTCGCCAGTGCCCCCGCCGCACCGAGAAAATCGGGCGTGGAAGTCATACGCGGCAATGAACTCACTCAACAGACCCCCTGAATCGAGCAAGGACGGCTTTCCATGCGCAGACGTATTATTCCGTTATTCAACGGTTTGATCTGGGCCATCTTTCTGGGCAGCCTGCCGTTGACGGCAGCCATGGCGGCAGGCGGAAACTGCGCCGCGCTGGGCCCGTTACCCGCCACCGTGGAAGTCGGCGAAGGGCAGCAACAGGAACTGCAATCGCCCGTTCCCATCACCCGCCTGGCCGTGGGCGACCCGAAAATCGCCGACGTGCGGGTCAACGGTAACCAGGCGTTCCTGCTCACCGGGATGGCCCCCGGCACCACCAGCCTGATGGTCTGGACCGCCTGCGCCAGTGCTCCGCGCCAAAGCATGGTGTTCGTCCAGGGGCGCGCCACCGCCGCCATGACCAGCGCCGCGCGGTTGCCATCGGATGATCCGGCGCTGCCATCGCAGGTGCAGACCGACATCCGCTTCGTCGAAGTCAGCCGGACCAAACTCAAGGAAGCCAGCACCTCGATCTATGGCAAAAACTCGAACTTCCTGTTCGGCTCTCCCGGCACGGTGCCCAATACGGCGGTGACCCCCCGCGTGCTGCCGCTGCGCAACATCGATCCGCGCATCGCCGTCCCCAGCATTCCCCTGGCCAACGATGTGTTCAATATCGTCGCCGGTGGCGGCAACTTCCTCGCCATCATCAATGCCATGGAAAGCAGCGGCTTCGCCTACACCCTGGCACGCCCGAGCCTGGTAGCCCTCAGCGGACAGAGCGCGAGCTTCCTCGCCGGTGGTGAAATCCCGATCCCGATCCCCAGCGCCAACAGCAACAGCTACTCCATCGAATACAAGGAGTTCGGCATCCGCCTGACGCTCACGCCGACGGTGGTCAGCAACGATCAGATCGCCCTCAAGGTCGCCCCCGAGGTCAGCGAACTGGACTACAACAATGCCGTGACCATCGGCGGCACCACGGTGCCGGCGTTCACCATCCGCCGCACGGACACCAGCATCTCCCTGGCCGACGGTGAGAGCTTTGTCATCAGTGGTTTGATCAGCACGCAAAACGGCTCGCAGGTCAGCAAGTTTCCGGGCCTGGGTGACATTCCGATTCTCGGCGCGTTTTTCCGCAGTTCTTCAATCAGCCGTGAAGAGCGCGAACTGCTGATGATCGTCACCCCGCACCTGGTCCAGCCGCTGGCCGCCAACGCGCAATTGCCATCGTTGCCCGGGGAAAAACTGCGCAACTACGACCCCAACTGGTATCGCCTGTATTTCCTCGAAAACGGCGACTTCGATAAACGCAGCGGGTTATCGCAATGAGCCAGAACCTGAGCCAGACCTTCCTCGCGATCACGCGCAACCACACTGACCTGGAGTGGCTGCAGGGTGCCCTGGCGCCGCTGGGACAAGTGGTCAGCGCCGGCTCCGGCAGCCTCGACGAGCTGCTGGCGCTGGTGGACGTGACCTGCGCCAGCCTGGTGTTCGTCGGCCTCGACCGCGAACACGTGGTGGCCCAATGCGCGTTGATCGAGGGCGCCCTGGAAGCCAAGCCGATGCTGGCGATCGTCGCCCTGGGCGATGGCATGGACAACCAGCTCGTGCTCAATGCCATGCGCGCGGGTGCGCGGGATTTCGTTTCTTATGGGTCGCGCTCCAGCGAAGTCTCGGGGCTGGTGCGACGCCTGAGCAAACGCCTGCCGGCCGTGACGCCGAGCACCCAACTGGGTGGGCTGACCGTGCTGTATGGCGTGCAGAGCAATGCCGACGGCGCGCTGCTGGCCAATCACATGGCGCAAGTGGTGCAAAAGAGCGGGCAGCAAACACTGTTGCTCGACCTCGGGCTGCCGCGCGGTGACAGCCTGGCCTTGCTCGGTCTGGAGAGTTCGTTTCACTTCGGCGATGCCTTGCGGCATATGCGCCGACTCGACGCGACCCTGATCGACAGCGCCTTCACCCGTTGCGAAGTCGGGCTGCGAATCCTCGCCTACGCCGATAACGACGAACCGCTGGAACACACCAGCGCCGCCGAGCTGTACATGCTGCTCAGCGCCCTGCGCCAACACTTCCAGCACATCGTGGTGAACCTCACCGGGCAGCCGGACAGCGAAGCCCTGCGCACCTTCGTCAGCCACTGCGACAAGCTGTTGTGGTACACCGATCAGAACGTGCTCGACTGTCGCCGCAATCTCGCCGTGCTCAACCTGTGGCGCGAAAAAGGCATGAAGCTCGATCATGCCAGGCTCTTGGTGGACCGTTACCTGCGCAGCGTCGCACCGGACTCCGAGGCTCTGGGCAAAAGCTTCGGCATGGAAATCATCGCCACCCTCGCCTACAGCCCGGAAGTGCGCCTGAATGCCAAGAATCAGGGGGTGACCCTGTTCGAACTGGCACCACGGGAAATCCTCACGCAAGGCCTGCGGACCCTCGGTGAATGCCTGGCCAAGCGTTCTGAAACCCTGACCAAACCCAAATCCTGGTTCAGCCGTTTGAGAGGTGCGCAATGAGCGGCGAAAAACTGTTCGGCGCAACCCAGCGCAGCGTGGCCGGCAACTCCGACCACGAAGGTCTGAAACTGGTGCTGCACCGCTACATCATTGATTCCATCGAAGAGTCCGGTCAAAACCTGCTGGAAGGGTCGCGCCAAGCGCTGTCGCAGTTCGTCGTCGACAAAGTGGCCGAATACATCGCGCGCCTGCATTTGGCGATTTCCCGTTATGAGATGGAGCGCCTGGCCGAGGAGATCGTCGACGAGCTCACCGGTTTCGGCCCGCTGGAAGTGTTGTTGCGAGATTCGGCGGTGACCGAAATTCTGGTCAACGGCCCGCACCGGGTGTTCATCGAGCGCGACGGTTTGCTGCACCAGAGTGATTTGCGCTTCATCGATGCGCACCACGTCGAACGCGTTATCCAGCGCATTCTTGCGCCCCTCGGTCGGCGGCTCGACGAATCGTCGCCGATGGTCGATGCGCGCCTGCCCGATGGCAGCCGGGTCAACGCGATCATTCCACCGATTGCCCTCGACGGCCCATGCCTGTCGATCCGCAAGTTCCGCCAGGACATGCTCAACAGCACCGACCTGATGACCATGCAAACCATCGATCAGGCCATCTTCGACTTCCTCAAGGAGGCGGTGGGCAAGCGCTGCAACATCCTGATCAGCGGCGGCACCGGCACAGGCAAGACCACGCTGCTGAATATTCTCAGCCAGTTGATCAATCCCCACGAACGGCTGGTGACCATCGAAGACATCGCCGAACTGCAACTGGGCCACCCCCACGTGGTGCGCCTGGAAACCCGTCCGCCGAATGCCGAGGGCCACGGCGAAGTGAAGTCCAGCGACCTGATCCGCAACGCCCTGCGGATGCGCCCGGACCGGATCATCCTCGGCGAGATCCGCGGCGTCGAAGTGGTCGACGTGCTCACCGCGATGAACACCGGCCACGACGGCTCCATGAGTACCGTGCACGCCAACAATGCCCAGGATGCGCTGTTGCGCCTGGAAACCCTGGTCGGCCTGACGGGCCGCAGCATCGCCGAACGGACCTTGCGCCAAATGATCTGCGCGGCGCTGGACGTGGTGATCCAGTTGACGCGCCTGCCCGACGGCCGCCGGTGCGTCAGCGAAGTGGTGGAGGTGATCGGCATTCGTGAGGACGTGTATGTGACCAATACGCTGTTCCGCCTCGACCGCCGCAGCGGTTTCGGTTTCATGCGTGAGGCCACCCACCCTGCCGGTGACAAACTGCGTCGCGAGTCGACGCTCTCTCCCTTGGCGTACTGAAGGTTACGGCATGCTCAAACCGCTGCTGCTCATCCTCGTTAGCCTGGCCTTGCTTGGTCTGTCGGCTCGCCTGCTTTACCGCGGGTTACGCCAGCCCGGCACCCAGCGCGTTCTGGAGCGCCTGACCCAGGGACAACCGGAGCGGGTGACGCAGAAATCGTCCTGGGTGGCACTGGATCGCGCCTTTTTGCGTGCAGGCCTCCCGCGGCCGACAGAGCGTCTGAGGTTATGGCTGGCACTTTGGGGCCTGGCTGTCCTGCTCGGGCTCATGGTGGGCGGCTGGATCGGTTTCATCACGCTGTTACTGCTGCCTCCCCTGCTCCTGCGCCTATACCTCAATTGGCGCTATCAGCGCCGGCTCAAGCGTATGATCGAGCAATTGCCGACACTGCTTGATCATGCGGTGCGCAGCCTGAAGTCCGGACGCACCCTGGCCGATGCGGTGCTGGGCGCCGTGAACGTGGCGGAAGACCCGCTGAAAAACGCCATGGGTCGGATACAGCGCAGCGTGCAACTGGGCGTCAGCCTGCCGGACGCCGCCACGGATTTCGCCGAGCTGTACGACAAAGACGAACTGCGCCTGTTCGCCCTCGGCCTGAAGGTCAACCACCGCTATGGCGGCAACGCCAGCGAGCTGCTGGAAAACCTGATCAAGCTGATCCGCGAACGCGAGCAAGCGGCTCGTCAATTGAGCGCCATGACGGGTGAAACCCGCGTCACGGCGGTGGTCCTGGCGCTGTTGCCGGTCGCCGTCGCCGGCTACTTCTTGGTTTCTAACCCGAAGTACCTGCTCAGCATGTGGAACGACGGCTCCGGGCAATTGATGCTGGTGAGCGCGTTCGCTTTGCAGGTATTCGGCTGTCTGGCGCTGTGGCGGATGTTGAAACACTTATGAACCTGTCGATGCTGCTGAGCTCACTGCTGTTTCTGTTGGCATCGCTGCTGCTGTTGAGCGTCGTGCTGGAACTGCGTCGGCGCGCACGGCAAGTGGTACAACGACTGGACGGCAAAGCGCCGAGCGAACCTCGCTTCAGCCAGTGGTTGCTGGCCTTGGGCACCAGCCGGTTGGGGCAGCAGTCGGTCAAACTCGACAACGAAACCCAGACACTGCTCAACCGCCTCGGCTGGCGCACCGCGCGCAAACGCGCCTTGTATGCGGCATTCCAGGTGGGCGTTCCGCTGCTGGCACTGGCCTTGAGTGTGCTGATTCAAGAGCTGTTCTTTGCGCAGGTCGTCAATCGCTGGATCGCGCCGACGTTTGCCACCGGCATGGGTTATCTGCTGCCCAAACGTCTGCTGGCGGCGGCTGCGCAACGTCGGCAAAAGAAACTGGCGATCGAGATTTCGACCTTTATTCCGCTGCTGCGCATCCTGTTCGAATCGGGCATGGCCGTGGAGCAATCGCTACGCGTGTTGAGCAACGACGGCAAACAGCTGTTGCCGACGCTCACCCATGAACTGCGCCTGGTGTTGGCCCGGGTCGATTCCGGCCTGGAACTGGGCGACGAGCTGAACAAGGCGAGCCGCTTGCTGGCGGTGGACGAGTTCACCGACACCTGCGTGATTCTGCAACAGCTGATCCACCAGGGCGGCGGTGCGATGAAGTCCTTGCTGGCGCTCAAGCTGTTGCTCGATGACCGGCGCCTGACGCGCCTGCAGGAGCACGTCTCCAAGATGTCCGCCAAAATGTCCGTCGTGATGATGTTGTTCCTCTTCCCGGCGTTATTGATCGTACTGGCCGGCCCGGGCTTCACCGCCCTCGCCCGGGCTTTTGCTTCCTAGGGGGTTTGTGATGAAAGCAATGATTGCCGGTTTGAGTCTGCTGTTGCTGGGCGGTTGCGCGAGCAACGGCCAGACACCCTGGAGCGCCCTGACCGACTCCGCCAGCTGCGGCAAATTGAACTCTGAAGAACAGCTGTCACTGAACCTTGCCGACGAAATGGCCAATGACGGCAAGCTGCACGCCAGCCTGGCCAACCTGCAGAACCTGCCGGACAACCTGGCCGACGTGCGTTTGCGCAAGGCCAAGGTCTATCGACTGCTGGGCCGCAGCGAAGCCGAGCCGCTGTACCGCAGTCTGCTCGGCGGCTGCAAGGCCGCCGAGGCCGAACATGGCCTGGGTCAACTCGCCGCCGCCCGGGGCGACAACGGCCAGGCTCAGTCCCACCTGCAACGGGCAGCGCGCCTGGCGCCCACTGACGAAAAAATCCGCAATGACCTCGGCGTGGTGTACCTCAATCAATTGCGTGTCGAAGACGCCCGGTTCGAATTCCTCACCGCCCTCGAACTCAAGCAAAACAACACACTGGCAGGACTGAATCTGGTGACCTTGCTGATCTATCAGGATGACTGGAGCCGCGCCGCCGAACTGGTCAGCCGCCTCGGCCTGAGTCCCGCCCAGGTCACCGAGGCCCAGGGCCGCGCGGAAAAACTCAAGACGCCAGCCAAGACCGGCCCGACCGTCGCCGCGCAAGTCGCCATCGCCACCGCACCCGCCCTTCAGTAGGGAGAACCCAGGATGAAAACAACCACCTTCTGCTGCCTCGGCCTGCTGGCCCTGCCCCTCACCAGCCACGCCATCGACCCCGGCCCGAACTCGCCACAACAACAGGAAACCGAAGGCTGGCTGCAACTGCAAACCAACAAGACCGCCGCCTCACAAAAACTGCAAACCGCTACCGCAACCGAACGGGAACTGACCATGCAGCGCTGGTTGAAAACTTATCAGCACGAGATCCCGCAGTTCTTTGATCAGGACGCGGGCGGGAAGGTGAGTAGCGGGTCGGGGAATTAGTGTTAGTTGTTTGCGGTTGAGGAACGGGCGCAATCCTGTAGAGCCGGCTTGCCGGCGAAGCCGTCCTTGAGTCGTGCATCGCGCTTGAGGTCCTCTTCGCTGGCAAGCCAGCTCCCACAGGGGACGTGGTCGCCCTTCACCCCTCATCAGGCCGAACGTTAGCTCGCAGATGCGGTGTATTTAAACCCGGAACGCCCTGAAATTAGGGGCGCAACAGGCTAACAACTGTAGGAGCAACGCGACAGGTACCTTGACACGTACCGCGCGTGTAAAAAAGTGAATCGCCGTAAGGGCAAAACCATAAGTCGCCGTTACCGTCGAAACGGATATGAACACCATCCAAAAAACCGATGGGCTATTCACTGCGCCGTAACCCGCTGCCGCAACCCGGAACCATTCGGCGAAAGCGCCAACGCCAACTGCGTCCGATTACGCATATGGGTCAACCGCAGCACCTGCGACACATACAACTTCACCGTGTTCTCGGTGATCCCCAGCTCACAGGCAATCTGATAATTGGTCTGCCCCTTGCCCACCAGCCGCGCTACCTCCAGCTGCCTGGGTGACAGTTGATTGAAAATCGACGGAATTTCCACCCGATCCGTGTCGCCGACAGCCTCGTCAGCCAAATCCGCCGCCCCCGAGGAAAGCGGAGCCCGGCGAACCTTGTCCAGGTCCTGATACAGGTCCTCGATCGACTCGGACAGGTATTGCAGCTTCTGATCCAGATGCCCCAGTTGCAGCGCCTTGTTCCGTTCCTGCAAGACGATCTCCTGACGTTGCAGGCCTTCGAGCAGCTCCCTCAGATCAATCGGCTTCTGGTAGTAGTCGGCAAAACCGGCACGCAACGCCTTGATCACATCCTGTTTGTCCGCATACCCGGTCAGCATGATCGCCTCGAACGCGCGGTGTTTGCCGGACAGCCGTTGCAGCTCCAGAACCAGTTGAATCCCGTCCAGGCCCGGCATGTGCAAATCACAGAGCACCAAACCGATTTCAGGGTCTTGGTTGAACCGTTCAATGGCTTGATGACTGGACACGCAGGCATCGCAACGGTAGCCGCGACTCTCGAGAAATTCGCAGAGTTCTTCAACAATGGATGGTTGATCGTCGACCACAAGGACTTTTACTGCCGAAGTAAGCTTGCTCACGTGCAACTCCCTGCCAGGTCAAAGGCTGACCGTTCCTCGACTCATAGCTCAAGGCTGTACAACTACTGAATGAAAGTAGTCGCACTTTCTGACTCTGTAAAAAAACCGAAGACGGCCAACGTCAGCAACAACCCCACCAGCAAGAAAGGTGCGAAGGGTTGTTTCCTTGACACTCCCGGCTCCAGATAACGCAGATGTCCCCTAAGGCCCTGACCGATATGGAGCCAGACGCTTGGCGCCAACAGCAGCCAACACACACTGGCCAATCCGGCACCGATGAAGACGCCCAGCACATGCCGACCATCGGTCGCGAGCCCCAGTGCGGTCATGAGTTTCACGTCACCGGCGCCCAGGCGTCGCATCGCAAAACCGGGCAGTGTGAACGCCAGGGCCAACAACGCCGCCCAGCCACCCTGCTCTGCCGCTGCGCCCAGCCAGGTGGTTCCGCTCCAGAGCATCCAGGCCAGGGCCAATGCCCCGGCGCCGAGGGTCAGGACGTTAGCGATGTGCCGCTCACGGGCATCCTGCGCTGCGCATAGCGACAGCCAGATCAGTAGGACAAGGCTCTGCATCCGGTAAAAAACGTCCGTTTTGGCTGAATGATTCTATGCTGACATTACTAATGTGATGTCAGGGTAGACGCACTCATGAAATCCAGCCTCCCTCGCAAACAAAAAGGCGCCGCCGCGATTGAATTTGCCTTGGTATTCGTCATTTTTTTCGCGGTGTTTTACGCAATCGTCACCTACAGCCTGCCGCTGTTGCTGATGCAGTCCTTCAACCAGTCGACCGCGGAAGCCGTGCGCCGCAGCGTGGCACTGGATCCGAACACCCCCGGGTACAGCGCCGCGCTGATCAGCGTCGCGACGCAAGAGTTGACCCGGCAGCTGGCGTGGATTCCCGCCGGGCTGAATTTCAATGTCGCCACCGATGCAGCGGCCACTTACACCGGCGGCGTACTGAAGGTGACCATCAACTACCCGACCAATAAATTGAATGCCGTCATCCCGTTCCTGAACCTGCCGGGCATCGGGCAGGTACCGAATTTGCCGGCGACACTCACCGCCAGTGCGAGCCTGCAATTTTGAGTGCCGGGGACAAACTGTTCGGGCGCCTGCTCAATCGCCATCCACCACCGCCCCTGGAGACCTTGCAGGCTCCGAGCATGCCCGGTGTCGGCTTGCAGATGCATCTGGACGCCGACGGTCGTGTGTTGCACCTGACCGGGCCGCTGCGTCATGTCCTGGCCCAGCAGATTCCCGGTGCCCGGGCGCCGCACCTGCTCGATTTTTTGCTGCCGCACTGCAGCCTCGTCGTCGAAGGCACCCCCTCTGACTGGCAGGGCCAGGCCCTGGACCTGGACTTTTACACCCTCAGTGGTCAAACCCTGCACCTGCGTGGCTGGGTCCAGCCGTTGGCCGAAGCCTGGCTGCTGCAACTGCTGGACATCGGCGATCTGCTACTCGAGCGCCGGCAATCGCAGGTGCGCGAACAATGCCAGTTGCTCGCGCTGCAGATCGGCGAGCAGTTACGCCTGTGCAGCCTGACCCGCTTGCCTGAAATGCTCACCGAGCAGTTGCAATGCCTGGCCCAGCGTTTTCACATCCCCTGCATCGCCCTGGCATTGCTCGACGAGCAAGAACAGGGGTGGCAGATTCACCAACACTTTTCAGGCTTCGATGCTCCACAACTGTGGCAAACCGGACAGCGGCTGGGGACCGGTCTCGACAGCCTGAACGGCTCCGCCCCGCAGCATTTGAATCCCCTTGAGCACCCTCGTCTGCAAGGCATCTTTGGCAATGCCGAGGGCTTCGTCGTGCCTTATCACGATGCGCAAGGCGTGGCGGCCTGGTTGCTGTGTGGTTGTTATCCGGTGCAGCAACGGGCGCCCGATGTCAGCGAGCGCGATTGGCTGCAGTTCGCCGCCGCGCTCGCCGGCCCCTTGTTGGAACGCTCGCGCGAGCACCGGCACCACCTGCAAATGGAGCGCCTGGAATCGCTGCAAGCGTTGCTGGGCACCGGCTGGTGGGAAATGTTCAGCGACAGGGCCGAAGTGCAACTGGCACCCTCGCTGGCCAGCGCCCTGAACCTGGCCAGCGAGCGTTTAGCGCTGAACGACTGGCTTGATCAAGTGCATCCCGCCGACCGCGAAGAGCTGCGCAGTCGCTTGCAAGACCTGCTGGACGAAGGCACGCCGTTACTGCTGTGCGTGCGTTCGTATCGCCCCGACGCCGCGCTGCCGCCGAGCTGGTATCGCCTGCAAGGCCAGGCCTTGGGTGTCGGCCGACATCGGCGCCTGGTGGGTTTCATGCTCGACATCAGCGACATCAAAAATCAGGAGCAACACGCCGCCGCCGCACACGCGCGCCTGGACAATCTGATCGCCAGTTCACCTGCGGTGATTTACGTGCAGCGCTATGTGGAAGGCGCGCTGCAACCGACCTTCTTCAGCGACAGCCTGCTGCCGTTGCTCGGCTGGACGCTCGACGATTGCGCCACGACGGCGCTGGTTGAACGGGTGCACCCCGAAGACCGTGATCGTTATTTCGAGCGTACCCGGCAACTGCTACGCGAAGGCTCGGTAAGGGCCCGCTATCGACTGCGTGACAGCCGCGGCGATTATCACTGGTTGCTCGATGAGGCCAAGCTGCTGCGCGATGATCTGGGTATGCCGGTGGAGGCCGTGGGCCTGTGGCTGGATGTCACCGAAGCGACAGTGGCCGCCGAACAGGTCAAGCAAAGCGAGGAGCGCTATCGGATATTGGTGGAAGACTCCCCGGCGATGATCTGCCGCTATCGTCCCGACTTGTCCCTGACCTTCGGCAATCGACCGTTGGCGACGTATCTGGAGTGCACCCCCGAGCAACTGCCGGGACTGAACCTGGGCAACTGGATGTCGGCGCAACAGCGCGAGTCCTTCCTCCAGCGCCTTGCCCGTCTCAGCCCGGAGTTTCCGCTCAGCACCGCAGAAATCAATTTGCAGTTGCCGGGACGGGAGCATGCCTGGTGGGTCTGGTCGGATCGCGGGGTGTTCGACGAACAGGGCCAGTTGCTGGAAATTCAGGCCGTGGGCCGCGACAACACCGAAGTCCGGCGCTCCCAGCAGCAACTGACCCAAAGCGCGAAAATGGCCACTCTCGGCGAAATGGCCACCGGCCTGGCCCACGAAATCAACCAGCCACTGAACGTGATGCGCATGGCGATCATCAATGTGCTCAAGCGCCTGGGCAACGGTGATGTGCAGGTCGATTACCTGACCGACAAGCTCAATCGCATCGATGCGCAGGTCCAGCGTGCCGCGCGGGTGGTCGATCACATGCGGGTGTTCGGTCGCCGCTCGGAAATCGAGCAACAGCCGTTCAATCCGGCTCAGGCCATCGAAGGCACGCTGTCGTTGCTGGCCGAAGGCATGCGTGGCAAAGGCGTCGATCTGCGCATCAGCGAAACCGGGTTCGACGTGCAGGTGCGCGGTTACGTCGATCAGCTTGAACAAGTATTGATCAACCTGATGGTCAACGCGCGGGATGCATTGCTGAGCAAGCGCGAAACCAATCCCGAATTCAAACCGTGGATCGCGGTGTACGCCGAACGGGACCCGCAATGGGTACGACTGTGGGTCGAGGACAACGGCGGCGGCATCGACCCGCGTCTGCTGGAGCGGATTTTCGAGCCGTTCTTCACCACCAAGCCGGTAGGCGTCGGCACCGGTCTCGGGTTATCGGTGAGCTACGGCATCGTCGAAAACATGGGTGGCAAACTGAGCGTGCGCAACTCGACCGAGGGTGCGCGGTTCTGTATCGAGTTGCCGGTTGTGCAGGAGGACTAAATCGCCAGGGAAGGCCTTCCTGGCGGTTTGCAACTGAGGTTGGCGCCCACATCGACCTTGTTCAGCGTGATCCCGAGATTGGCCAGCAACCCATCGAGAATGGGATCGACCAGGGGACTGAGCAGGCTCTGCAACACGACGCCCAGGGTGCTCTGGACGCCATCAAGAGTGCCAGCCGCCACTACCAGCAAATCGCCCAACAGGCTCGAACCGGTCGGTTTATAAGCCAGCACCTGCACCCCGCCCAAAGTCGATTTCAGACTGCTGACGATGCCCTGCGTACCCAGGCTGTAGAACAGCGGCGGCTGCTTGATCTCCGGCGGCTGGTTGTAAACATGCGTGCTCTGGGTGCTGGCGACCGAGGTATCGATTTTCACCCCCAGGCCGCCGCCATAAAACGGCACGCGCGTGGCAGGATTACAAATCCAGAATACGCAACTGATCTTGCCGATATCGATCAGCGCCAGGGGCTGCACGACGACATCAGCCGACGAGGAAAGAGCATTGGCGGTGTCGATCTGGCCAACCTTGAGCTTCACCAGTGACGTGTTGGTCTGGGTGGTGAGGGTTTTGGTCGCATCACTGGCGCAGCTGTAACCGGTGACGTGGCTATCGGCCGCAGCCACCTCCAGGACGATATCGATGGTCGGCGTCGGGAGGATCTTCAGGTCGGTTTTGTCACAGGTTCCCGTCAGCGTGCAAAGCAGCGAGCCTAGCGTACCGGCCAGGTTCAGGTGCAGCAGATTGTCCAGCGTATCCGTCAACCCATTGAGCAGGGTGTTGCTGGCGAGCGCGCTGACAAGGCCTGTGACACCGGACAGTACCGGCAAATTCAGCGACAACACCGTGCGCACTTGGGCTGTGCGCACATAGATCCGGTTGGGATCATTGAGCTGGCCATTGACCAGCGCCGGGTTGCCGATGGCCGATAACTGTGGGGGCTCGATGACCTTGACCTTGACCACGCCATTGGCCAGGCCCGGGATGTTCAGCGGGATACTGGCGATGGCGGCATTCCGGCTGTTGGCCAGTTGCACAAACGCCTCGATCAGTTGAAAGACCTGCAAATTGGTATCGAGTGCGGAAGAGGCCGCGCCCGTCTGCAATTGCAGCAGTTGCCCCAGAACAATCGACGTATTGCCAGCCGCCGCCTTGACTCCGATCAAGCCATTGACCGCGACACTGGCGGTCGGGCCACCGGCCTGGAGTACCGTGATCGCGGAGTCCAGCAGTTGAGTCAGGGCGATGTTCATGCTCAGTAACTGGGTGTAGTTCCCGGTGCTGACGTTCACGTCGAGGGCCAACTGATTCAGGTAACCCAATAGATTGATTTGGTTATCGACCAGGCCTTGCCAGCTCGCGACGCTCAAATTCAGAGTGCCGCCGAGCATCTGCCCCAGCAACAGGTTCAAGGCCGCCGATTTGCTGGAGTCGACCACCAGTGCCGTACTGCCGATGGTCAACATCGCCAGGGGCGGCAGGGGCGCCGGGGCGCTGACCGCTGTCGCGGTGAGTTGGGTCGTCAGATTGAGCGGGCCTTGGCTGAACAGTGCGTAGATGCCCGCCGCAATACTGGTCGGCACGGTGTGGGTCACCACGACGCGAACGGCCTCCTTTTTGCTGGCATCGACGCTAAAGGCCCGCAGGTTGTTGGCCCCGGCCTGCAACGAGCCGCAAGTGGTGTTCAGGGTCATGCCATCGGTGGCGTTGTAGCCGTTGCGGGTAGCACTTTCGAGAGCGAAACCCGCAGCGCTGAGCGTCGGGGTCAGGCAGTCACCGTTGCGGCTGACCGCCTCCAACGCGGCAACATCAGCCATCCGTTGCAGCTTGCGCTGCTCCAGGTAAAGCCTGCCGCTGTCGACCACCAGCAAACTGAAACACAGCGCCAGCGCCAACGTCCCGGCAGCCATCAACCCAATCGCCCCCCGTTGCCGGGCCGGGCCGCGAAACTGCAAGCAGGGAGACATCGAGCACTCCTTTGCCGGCGCACTGCCGAGCGCTACCTCCGTTGGTGTGGAGCAGTGTAGACAAGGGACATCAAGACTGCTGGCAACTCGCCAGTGCAGACAACAAAAATTCCTGTGGGAGCTGGCTTGCCAGCGAAGAGGCCCTCAAGCGCTGTGCACGACTCAAGGCCGGCTCCAACAGGTGGGTGTTGTATTTATCTTGGCGGATAGTTGGACAGTATCCGGGTGACCGTTTCGCGTATCGCATCGCTACGGTCCGAGGGGTTCGGTGTGCGGCTGAGTATCTGCTCGTCACTGCCGCGCCACACCAGTTTGCCGTCCTTGCCATCGAGCAGATCGATCTGGAGGGTGGCGACTTTGTAAGGAACCACGCGGGTTTCGTTGTACATCGGCGCGCCCCAATAGCCGTTCCACGGGTTGCCCCAACCGCCGCCATAGTTGGTGGTGACCTGCTGCTGACGTTCCTCGACTATCAGGTAGGTCTGCACGCTCAAATCGCCCTTGGTACCCGCGGCGGCGGGGCGCAGGCCGCGCTGATCCAGTTGATCGGCCACCGACTGGCGCACGCGCTGTTCGGTCAAATCACTCTTGATCCGCGGGTCATCGGGGCGATATTGCAGGGCAGGTTCTTTCCAGCTCCAGCTGCGATAGGCCGAGAAGTCGCGGCTGGCGTCGTAGTCATGATTGACCTGGTTGGCGGCGCAGGCACTGAGCAGTACGGCCGCTGCCAGTAAAACGAAACGGCGGAACATGATGATTCTCCGGTAGAAGGCATGAACCTGCGGAGTGCTCCTCAACCACAGAAGCTAACTGGGAGGATACGCCGACATTGCCTTTTCTACAGCCTCCCGTATGGCGTCAGCCTGTTCGGTCTGCGTGCCCTGGCTCCGGGTTTCTGCGCTGGCACTCCAGACCGGTTGACCGCTTTGCCCGTCGAACAAATCCACCTGCACCACCACGACTTGCTCCTGATAAGTGCGGATGATCGGTACCGTGTTGTACATACCAACGCCGTTACCATAACCGTGGTGACCGCCGTAGTAGCCACCGCCGTAATAACCGTAGTCATCCTGGACCTGACGCAGGCGGGTTTCCAGGCGCAGGTTGGCGCTGACAAACAGATCCGCCGGACGATTGTCATGCAGAGGGCGCAAGCCGCGTTGATCGAGGGCATTGCTCACCGCTTCGGCGACCTGCGCCGAGTCGGCCCAGACACTGCCCGGCGGCAGTTGCCCGTTGAGCCAGGCCCAACTGCGGTAGCGACCGTAATCACGTGGAGCAGCCGGGTAGGCGCTGCGGTCGAAGGTGTGGGCTGCCTGAGGCGGCGCCGGTGGCAAAGGGTTGGAGGTTGCCACATACGGGTTGCTGCTCTGACAAGCCGCCAACCCCAGACACAGAACTAACAACCCGGAACGACTGTTCATTTTTTACTCCGCTCAGACCGGCCGACAAATCCAGTGCAAATAACGCCCAAGCCCGGCAAAGCCTGGATGGCGACGGTGGGCCAGTTCCATTTCCAGCAAGTCCACCAGCTCGGCGCGGGCCTGGAATTCCACCGGCATGTAATCGTGAAAAACCCGCACGCCACTCTGGGTTTCGACCCGCCACAGACCCTCAAGTTGCGCCGCCAACTCCCGTGGATCAAGGGGTTGTTGCGGGGTAAGGCTTTGCTTCTCGCCGGCCATATCGTTCTTGCGCATCTTGCGGAAATGGCCCTTGAGCAAATTGCGGTAGATCAGTGCATCGCGGTTATAAAAGGCCAGCGACAGCCAGCCATCGGCCTTGGTCAGCTGATGCAACACCGGCAGGATCGCGTGGGGTTCGGCCAGCCATTCCAGCACCGCATGGCAGAGCACCAGATCGTAAGGTTCGGTGAGTTGGCCAAGCAGATCCTGCCAGGGCGCCTGGATAAACGTTGCCGTTTGCCCGGCGTCGGCGAAACGCTGGCGGGCGCCTTCGAGCATGGGCTCGGCAGGCTCGGCCAACGTCACCTCATGGCCGCGTTGCGCCAGCCACAGCGACATGTGGCCAAGGCCAGCACCGATGTCCAGCACCCGTAGCGGGCGATCCGGCAAGGTTTCGGCCAGATCCGCCTGCAGCACCGCAAGCCGGATCGCACCTTTGGCGCCGCCGTAGATTTTTTCGGCGAAGCGGGTGGCCAACTGATCGAAGTGACGGTCGCTCATCAGCTGAACCTCCGTTCGCTGTCCGCCAGTTTGCTGCGCACCACTTCATTCATGTCCAGACCCAACTCGCTGCACAACAGCAATAGATAGAGGACGATATCGCCGACTTCCTGTCCGGCGTGGGCCAGTTTGTCCGCCGGCAACTGGCGCGACTGGTCTTCGGTCAGCCACTGGAAAATTTCCACCAGCTCGGACATTTCGACGCTCGCGGCCATGGCCAGGTTTTTCGGGCTGTGAAATTGCCGCCAGTCATTGCGGTCACGGATGGCGTGCAGGCGTTCGGTCAGTTCAACAAGGTTCATCGGGTTCTCCTGAAGGCGTATAGCTTCGGGGGGATGACGGATGAAGGCAAGCGGCAGAGTTTGAGTCATGGTGATGGGGTCGTTCCCACAGTTGCAGGACAACCCTCTATGCTTGTGGGGAACTCGGCGCCGCAATCGACAGCCCAAGGCTCAACTCCGGCAACCCGCCTCTCATTGATCAGGACGTTCATTCCATGCAGGTAGAAGGTTTTTTCGAATGGCTCGGCCAGGCCCTCGGTTCAGTCATCCGTTTCATCGTTGATGGCCTCAGCGGCTTGTTCCAGATGATGAGCCGCGCCAGCAGCAATTTTGTCGATGGCCTGTCCCGCGCCCTGGGCATGGACACGTCGATCATCAGCATCGCCACGCTGATCCTGGGATTGGTGGTGCTGTGGTCGGCGATCCGCGCGTTCATGAACGCCTCGTTCATCATGGGGATCATCTGGTTGATGCTGGGCCTCTGGTTGTTGAGCTGGGTGGTTCACTAAGCCCCCCACTCCTGTAGGAGCGAGCTTGCTCGCGATTAACCTGAGAATACCGCGCAGTTACAGGCCCTCAGCGTTATCGTTAACGACATTCGCGAGCAAGCTCGCTCCTACAATGGATCGCGGCAATCCAAAATGTGTCGCTACAATGCCCGCTCCTCAAGGAGCCCGCATGTCCAACCTGATCGCCGACTGGCGCGACCGCCCTACCCATCGCCGGGTCTGGGCGCTGGCTGCGCCGATGATTCTCTCGAACATCTCCGTTCCCCTGGTGGCGCTGGTCGACAGCACCGTCATCGGCCACCTGCCCCACGCCCATCAACTCGGCGCCGTGGCGGTCGGGGCCAGCCTGTATACCTTTCTCGCCTGGGCCATGGGTTTTCTGCGCATGGGCTCCACCGGGTTCGCCGCCCAGGCGGCCGGGCGTGGCGATGGCGCGGCTTTGCGGCAGATCTTGTTGCAAGGGCTGTTGCTGGCCATGGGACTGGCTGTGGTGTTGGGTGCGCTGGGTGTGCCGTTGAGTGGCATCGCTCTGCATTTCATGCAGCCGTCGGCGGAACTGGACCAGATGACCCGCGTGTTTTTCCATACGCGGCTGTTCGGCCTGCCAGCGGCGCTGGCCAGCTACGCCCTGGTCGGCTGGTTCCTTGGCACGCAGAACGCCCGCGCGCCGCTGGTGATTCTGCTGAGCACCAATCTGGTCAACATCGCGCTGAACCTCTGGTTTGTCCTCGGTCTGGAATGGGGTGTGGTCGGTGCCGCCCGGGCATCGGTCATTGCCGAGTGGACCGGCGCCCTGATCGGCCTGCTGATGACCCGCCGGGCCCTGCGCGCCTATCCTGGCCACATCGCCTGGGCTGCACTGGCGCTATGGCAGAGCTGGCGACCTCTGCTGGCGGTCAATCGCGATATCTTCATCCGCAGCCTGGCCCTGCAATCGGTGTTTTTTCTGATCACGGTACAAGGTGCACGGCTGGGGGATGCCACCGTCGCCGCCAACGCCCTGTTGCTCAACGGTCTGCTGCTGACCGCTCATGCACTGGATGGTCTGGCCCACGCCGTCGAAGCCCTGTGCGGCCATGCCATCGGCGCTCGCGACCGTGAAGCCCTGCGCCGCTCATTGGTGGTGGCCTGCGGCTGGTCGTTGCTGGCGAGCCTCGGTTTTGCCGCGTTGTTCCTGTTTGCCGGGCATCTGTTCATCGAGATGCAGACCGACATTCAAAGTGTGCGCGACACCGCGTTCATCTATCTGCCCTATCTCGCGGCGCTGCCGTTGATTGCGGTCTGGAGCTACCTGCTCGACGGCCTGTTCATCGGCGCCACCCGCGCCCGGGAAATGCGCAACGGCATGCTGCTGACGGTGGCCTTGCTGGTGCCGTTCGGGTGGGCGTTGCAAGGTTTTGGCAACCATGGCCTGTGGATAACGTTCCTGCTGTTCATGGTGTTGCGCAGCCTGACCCTGGGCGCCATTGCCTGGCGTCTGCGGCGCAACGATGGCTGGTTCGCCCGTGCTCACTGAGGCGGGGTTGCCCTGACGAACGAAGTGACCTCGTCCAGCACCGGCGCCAACCCGCGCATGGGCCGCGACAACGCCGCCACCAGCGTGGCGTGGCCGGTGCGAGAGAAATAGAGATCCTGCACCGGCACACCCGCCTCTCGCAGCTTGAGCGCCAGGCCGCCGGTGTTGCGCGTCGGATTGACCACGTCATCGTCCGTCGATGCCATCAACAGCGCCGGCGGTGCGCCGCGACTGACGTGATTGATCGGTTGCGATTGGGGCGGTGAGTCGGGCCAGAAAAACACCGGGCGCACATCCGGATTCTTGATCGGCAGGAAATCATAAGGGCCGGCCAGACCGATCCAGCCGCGGAGGTCGTGCGGCGACAGGCCCACCGCCCCCAGCAGTCCGGGGTCCAGTGCCAGCATCGCAACGTTGTAGGCGCCGGAACTGTGACCCATCAGGTACAGACGCTGCGGGTTGCCGGCATATTGACGGATGTGATCATGGGTCCAGGCCACCGCCCCGGCGGCGTCTTCGAGAAACTGCGGATATCGCACCTGCGGATACAACCGATAGTCCGCCAGCACCGCGACCATTCCCCGGGACGCCAGCGCCTCGCCGACAAAGCTGTAGTCGCTGCGTGAGCCACTGTTCCAGCTGCCACCGTAGAAAAACACCACCACCGGCGCATTGACCATCGGATGATGCGGCACATAGACATCGAGCTTTTGCCGCGGATCGCTGCCATAGGCAATGCCCTCGGTCCTGTCGAACGTGCCATCGGGCGTGAGGGCGTTGAGCATTTTCAGCGGCGAACAGGCCGTTATCGCGAGCAGCGATACAGCCCCCGCAATCAACCCTGTCAACCGCCAGATCCTGTTCGCCATCAGTGTCGTACCTTCTATCGGGGTTGCTGGTCTTGCCAACGATTGCGCAGGCGTTCGAGGCGTTCTTTCTGAGTGACGCCCGGTAGCGGCAGGTCGGGCACAGCCTCCGGGTACTGCAAGCGTAGCCATAACCAGCCATCGAGCACCGCACGCTCGCTGAAACCCAGTGTCAGCCCTTCCTGGAGATGGGACCACAGCGTGCGGTAATCGGTGCCGGTGGACTGGCACCATTGCCAGGTGTGGTGCTCCAGCAGGCAGGTTTGCAGCCTTGTCTTCTGATGGGCACTGAGTGCTTCCTCGATCGCCAGCGGGCTGACTGCAAGCCCCGGATTGAGCAACCGTTGCCAGCCCTGGCTGCCGTTTGCCCGGTCCGCCCAGGTGCCGCCGAACCAGCACAACTGACTGATCGGCCCCAGCCAGCGACTCAGTTCCCCGGCATCGCAGGCATCGAAGAAGTAGCTGGCGGTGCAAGGGTTGTAGTAACTCAGCAAGGCGCGGTGATGCACGCCGAAACCGACCGTGAGCATGCGTCGCAGGTGCGTCAGCAAGGCCGATGCCGGTGCCTTGCTGCCCAACAGCAATCCACGCCAGTAAGGCGCCTCGCGCTGACAAAGTTCGGCCAGAGCCGGGCAAGTCCGCAGATCGATCAGCACCGGACCTTGTTTGCGTAGCGCATGCCACTCCGTGCCTTCGAACAACCAGAACCACCGGGCATGAGCAAACCGGTGCTGCAGGATTGCGCCCGTTTGCGGGGCGCCCGGTTTATCCAGCAACAACCATTGCGGGAGCGAATCGGGTGTGTCCACGCCGATCATGCCGCACCGCTCTGGCCAAGCCGTGCCGCCGCCCGACAGGCACAGAAAGCCTGGGCACAATGATTGAAACTGCCGCCACCGGGCAGCAGGCAAAGCAACATCAAGGGCTCGCCGGAACGCAACCAGTCCGTTACACCCTCAGGCGGGCAATCATCGAGGGGTAACGAAACGGGCATTTCTTCCTCTTCGAGCAACTGTGGCGGATGGAGAAAACCGGTGATCAACGGTTGATCCGGGTCCCCCTCAATAAAGCTCACCACCACTTCAGTGCCTTCACTCACCCCTGTGACATTCTCGGCCTCCAGCGCCGGCGCGAGCGGCAACCAACAGTGACTGGGGGCCGCACCCTCGCCCTGATACAACCAGTCAAACTGCACCGCCACGGGCCTCGCGGGATCAGGCGCGGATTCATCGACACCCACCACCCACGCCCGCTGCAGGCTGTGCATGGCCGGTTTCTGCGCAGAGTGGGACGACTCGAATGGCGCCTCCCAACGTATGGCGCGCAGCTGGTTGCTGTAGGGCTCGTTCGGGTCCTGACTGCCCTGATGCTCGACATGGGTCAGTAGCCACGGTTGATTACACTCGGCAACCGGATGTCTGGCGAGCGGCATCAACTGGCCGCTGCGCAGCGTCGGCAGGTCCGTATGGCACTGCACAGTCTGCGCCGCGTTGTCCGCGCATCGCTGCACCTCAAGACGACGCACGGCCGGTTGCTGGCCATCCGCGCAGAACACCGCCGCATCGCCGCGACGAAAATGCCCGTGTCCATCGGCAATCACCACACAATGCCCCCGTGCCCCGTGCTCGAAGTGGTAATGCAGCCGCTCCTGGGCGCACAGGCGCTGGACAAACTGCAGATCCGACTCGCGGTATTGGGTACAGAAATCGCGGGCGGGGTAATCGCCGCTCAACTCGAAGCGGCGCGCCTGGCCGACGATACCGTGCTCCCTGAGCACCTGATCAACGATTTGCGGCACCGTGCGGGCGCTGAAGATGCGTTGGCTGAACCGCTGGGAAAGACAAGCCAGCCGTGGACCCAGCCGCACATGACAGAGCCTGGACGCCGGACCATGGTCACGCTGGACCAGCTCGTGCAATTGGCCATGCACGCAGTTTCCCGCTGGCCCGAAGTGCAAAGAGGCTGAACGGTACAACAGGCTGGAAAGGTCAAGGGTCAGGTCATCGATCAGCAACTCCACGTCAAAAACGAACGGCTCGCTGATGGATTCTCTACCGGTAAAGGCCAGGACCTCTAAGGCGTCGGACAGACCAGCTACGTCCAGACGAAATGCGGGTTCGTTGACTGGATCGAACATCGGCGATTCTCTACAGGAGGGGCGGCCGGGGATTCTCGCCGAGAGACATGGCCGAGTAGAGAGGCGAAGTACAACTTAGGAAATGACCTACGCGAAAAGAGGACTAAATGGCCTGATGACCGAAGACGCAGGTTTTTTCGCCTGGAAAAAGAGAGATGTCGCACCAGGTCATCTGAAATTTCCGAAGCGCACGGAAAATTTTCAGACAACCTGATGAGAACGGGGCTTACCTCAAGAAGAGAGGTAAGACGAACGGGTCAGACCCAGACGCAAGGCATCGAGGAACTGGGTGCGCTCGCTGGAACTGATGCGCGCACTGGCGCACTTGTCGCGGTAGTGGGTCATCAACTCTTCCGGCGACAAGTGCACGTAACGCAGCATGTCTTCGATGGTGTCGTGGGTTTCGATACCCGCGTGATACACACTGCCATCGGCGTTCTGGTAGATGTTCACCGAGTCGGTGTCACCGAACAGGTTGTGCATGTCGCCGAGAATTTCCTGGTAGGCGCCGACCAGGAACACGCCCAGCAGGTAGTCCTCGCCTTCGTTCAACGCGTGCACCGGCAGGCTGGTTTCGATGCTCTGCTCATCGACGTACTGGTTGATCTTGCCGTCGGAATCGCAGGTCAGGTCTTGCAGCACCGCACGACGCATCGGCTCTTCGTCGAGGCGATGCAGCGGGATGATCGGCAGGACCTGGTCGATGGCCCAGGTGTCCGGCAGGCTCTGGAACACCGAGAAGTTGCAGATGTACTTGTCGGCCAGCTTGTCATTGAGTTCGTCCAGCACCTGACGGTGGGAACGCTGACGCGCCTTCAGCGAGTTGTGCAGGCGACGGCACACGGCGAAGTAGCATTGCTCGGCCAGGGCCTTTTCGGCCAGGGTCAGCTTGCCGTCGGCGTACTGCGAGGCGACATCGCTCATGTAGTGCGTGGCGCGCCAGTAGGTTTCGGTGACCATCTCGATGTCGGTCGGACCCAGCAGGTCCACCAGCCACTGCACGGTCTCCGGCAGCGCTTCTTTATTCTCGATCTGCGGCACGTCGTCGTTGTGCTTCTCGACGTCGGTCACCTGCACCACCAGCATCGCGTGGTGCGCGGTCAGCGAACGGCCGCTTTCAGAGAAGATATGCGGGTGCGGCAGGCTCTGCGCATCGCAGAATTCCTTGAGCATCCCGACCACGACACCGGCGTAGTCATCCATGTCGTAGTTGATCGAACTGGCGTTACGCGAGTGCGTACCGTCGTAGTCGACACCCAGGCCACCACCCACGTCGATGTGATCCACCGGCAGGCCAAGGTTGCGCAGCTCGCCGTAGTAGCGGATCGCTTCCTTGAAACCGTGCTGGTAGTCCGCCAGGTTGGCGATTTGCGAACCCATGTGGAAGTGCAGCAGGCGAATGCCCTGATCCAGGCCGGCGGCGCGGAAACGCTCGACCACCGACAGCAGTTGCGCCGCCGACAGACCGAACTTTGACTTCTCGCCACCGGTGTCGGCCCATTTGCTCGACGCCAGGGACGACAGGCGCACGCGCAGGCCAACCTGCGGCTTGACCTTCAGCGACGCCGCTTCTTCGATCACCAGGCCGACTTCGGATTCTTTCTCGATCACGATGAACACGTTGTGCCCGAGCTTCTGGCCCATCAGCGCCAGACGAATGAACTCACGGTCCTTGTAGCCGTTGCAGACGATGGTGCCACCCTTTGGCGCCAGTGCCAGCACCGCCAGCAACTCGGGCTTGGAGCCCGCTTCCAGACCAATGGATACGTTCTGCGTGGCGATGATGTTTTCGATCACCGCTTCCTGCTGGTTCACCTTGATCGGGTACAGCGCGGTGTACTTGCTCTGGTATTCCAGGCGCTCGATGTTGGCGTCGAAAGCGCCGGTCAACTGACGCACGCGGTCTTGCAGAATGTCCGGGAACCGTACCAGCAGCGGCAAGGACAAGCCGCTTTTACGCAGCTGGTCGACCTGCTCGAACAGATCGATAGGCGAGCTGCTCGGGCCGTTCGGACGAACTTCGACGCGACCGGCGTCGTTGATCGCGAAATACCCGGCCCCCCAATGGCGAATCCCGTAAACACTGCGGCTGTCCGCAACTGTCCATTGGCTGCCATCGTCTTTGCGTGTGCGTCGTACGGACATCGAAGTCCCCTATAAAGAAGTCATGGTGCGTCGCCTGGATTCAGGCCGGCGCAGTCTAAAGAATGAAAATGACGGTTCGTCAACGAGGAATAGACCCCGCCGACCGCAGTGAGTTTAGAAACCGGTCATGAACAGGCTCTGTGAAAACCATGGTAACGACGCCAGACCTGAAGGCCATCAGGACTGGATCAAGCCGCAGGTGGTTTTCACAGAGGCTGCTAGCCGCCGGACTTCTTCGCTTTGAAACCGTGCTTGATCAATTCGGCCAACAGTAGCTCGACATGATCGCCCTGGATTTCAATGACCCCGTCTTTCAACGCCCCGCCGGTGCCACATCGTTTCTTCAATGTAGTCGCCAGCTCCTTGAGCGCGTCTTCGGCCAGCGGCACGCCAGTGATGGTCGTCACCGTCTTGCCGCCACGGCCCTTGCTTTCGCGACGCACGCGAGCAATGCCGTCGCCGGCCGGGATAACGGTCTGTTTGCAGATGCAGGCGTCCACCGGTTTACTGCAATCCGGGCAATGACGACCTGCGTCGGTGGAAAATACCAGGCCACCAAGGGCGGCGAAGGATGCGGCTTTTTTGGCCACCGGCAATCCTCTTGGGAGGACAAAGACTGGTCGCAGCACTTGGGAAGGCTATCGACCGCGAAGCCCCACTCAGGCAGGGGCAGCGCTAATGAAACAGTACATCACTGCAGGAGCTGGCTTGTCGGTTCGCCGCATCGCAGCGATGGACATCAACGATGACGCGCGGCATCAGGCAGCACGCGTCGTCCTTGCGTTTTTCGCGAGCAGGCTCGCTCCTACAAAAGGTCGCGCAGTGTAACGGCAAAAACGCCGATTGCTAAGAGCCAATCGGCGCCAATTTACAGCTCTTTTGCGACGTCTTCGCCGCGAGCCCTGAGATAGCGTTTCAGCGCTGCCAAAGAGTCCGGGCAATAAGGCTTTTCGTCGATTTCCCGAAGCACGTCGACGATCGGCAGGAAACGTGCCTCAAGCACCTCCTCCGGTTGCAGGATCAAAGGGCCGTCCCACACCGCCGAAAACGCCGAACACCAGAGCCGGTTGCCGGTGTCCTCGAAGAAGAAATGGTCATGGGGGGTCAGTTCCACGCCGCTCACGCCGAGCTCTTCTTCCAGCTCGCGGGCCGCCGACTCGGCATAGCTTTCGGTGGCCAGCACCATGCCGCCCGCCGCCACGTCCCAATATCCGGGATAAATCGCCTTGCTCAGGGTACGCCGGTGCACGCAAAGCTCACCGGCAGAGTTGAACAGCATGATGTAGGTGCCCCGCCCGATCAGTCCGCGCTCGCGCAGATCGGCACGGACCAGGGCACCGAGCAGGTTGTCCTGCTCGTCGACCCAGGCAATCTGTTCCGCATCCGAGGCTGCACGGTGGGCAGCCTCCTTGGCACTATCGACCATGACTCAGCCCTGATTCAGCAGTTGACGCAAATCGATCACCGCCGCATTGGCGCGGGAGATGTAGTTGGCCATGACCAACGAGTGGTTGGCCAGCACGCCGAAGCCGCTGCCATTGAGGATCATCGGGCTCCATACCGGTTCCTGCGAAGCTTCCAGCTCACGGATGATCTGACGCACGCTGACCGTGGCGTTCTTCTTCGCCAGTACATCGGCGAAGTCGACCTCGATGGCGCGCAGCAAGTGCGACAACGCCCAGGCCTGACCGCGGGCTTCGTAGAACACGTTATCGATCTGCATCCACGGGGTCTCGACGATTTCCTCGTCGACTTGCGGCGCCACACCCGGCACCACAACCTCAGTCTTCAACGACGTGTTGAGCTTGACCCGGCCGACACTGGCCGACAGGCGTTGCGACAGCGAACCCAGGCGAGTCCCGACGTCGCCCAGCCAGTTGTTCAGGTTGTCGGCACGGGCATAGAACAGCGCGGTTTTCTGGTTCGGATCCGACAGACGCGCCTGATAGCGACTCAGGGAATTGATGCCTTCCTGGTACTCGGACTCACTGGATGGCAGCACCCAGCTTTTATTGTCGAAGTTGAAACGCGGCTCGGCCTTCGCCAGATCGGCGTCTTCAGCGGACTGCGATTGCGAACGGGCGAAGTCTTTGCGCAATGCACGGGTCAGATCGCGCACTTGCACCAGCACGCCATATTCCCAGCTCGGCATGTCGTCCAGCCACAGGCCCGGCGGGAAACGATCATTGGAAATGTAGCCGCCCGGCTTGTTCAGCAATGTCCCGGCTACGGTCTTGAGGGTTTCGACCGTGGTATAGCCGACCACCATCTGCTTGCCTTCTTTCTCGGCCGCCATTTGCGCATTCTGCTGCACCGGAAACAAGGCGGGCTCCTCGCTCCAATACCAGCCCAGGATGCCCGTCACCAGCAGGTAGATGCCCAGCAGTGTGGCCAGCGCCCGGCTGAACAACAGACCGCCCAGATAACTGCGGGTAGCCGACTTCGGTTCAGCGGCACGTTCAGGCGCGCTACCGGCGCGGTTCTTCCAGTCCAGCATGGCGATATCCTTTCAATCACTTGGGTTCATTGGTTCGACCACAACCATACAACAACGTGCCTTGGCCCGGCACCCGCCGTTGGGTTGATGCTGAAAATTAGTCGGCCCGCATGCGAAAAACCAGGGTCTGCCGGACGCTTACAGCGAGGGCCCGGTATTGAACGGTTGTTTTTAGCGACGACGGCCCAGGACCTGACAGAAAGCCTCTAGGGGATTCCCCTACCCCCGAAAAACGAAAATCATCGTCAATTCACCCCGTCGATACGCCGCGAATCCCTGCCGGGCAAGGCTGAAAAACCACCTGAAGCCGGCACCACGCCAACCCGGAAAAACCCTGAAAGCCCCGATTCAAAAGGCCTTCACGAGAACAGCCATCCAATTAAAGACCACACAGTCACAAACTGAATGGAGGTGCTTTGCAGATTATTGCCTGACAACACTCATGCAATCGAAAAGAGGTGCTAGCATAGAGCCACCAGTCGACCTCAGTGTGCACCCTAACTAGTAGTCAGGATATGACCGAGCCAGAAGACCCCAGCCGCGAGCGCCTCAAGCATCACTTTGCCCAGCGGGTAATTCATCAAGCACGTCAGATTCTTGAGATATGGCAGCGTCTGCAGCGCAGCGAGTGGTCGATCAGCGACCTGTCGGAACTGAGCGAGGCCAATCTGCGCCTGCTGCGTTTCGCCGAACGGTTCGAGCAACCGGAACACACGCAACTGGCACGCCATATCAGCCAGTCGCTGGAGGCTGTCGACGCCAATCGCGGGCGCCTGAGCAGCGGCCTGATCACCGACCTCAACCGTTTGATGCAGCGCCTGTCGCGCACCGGCCTGCGCCATGGCGATCAACTCGACCAAACCTTCCTGCCGCCTCTGCGCAAGCCGATCTACGTGATGCTGCAGGATCATGACCGTGGCGAACGCCTGGCCAAACAGCTTGAGTTCTTTGGTCTCAGCGCCCAGTCCCTGGACAGTGTGGCGGCGTTTCGCTCCTCGATGGTCGAGCGCCTGCCGGCGGCGATAGTCATGGATGTGGATTTCAGCGGCCCCGGCATTGGCCTGCAACTGGCCGCCGAAGCCCAGGCAGGCCTCGATCATCGTTTACCGCTGTTGTTCTTCAGCCTGCACGAAACCGACACCCCGACCCGCCTGGCCGCCGTGCGGGCCGGTGGTCAGGAGTTTCTCACCGGCACCCTCGAAGCCTCGAGCCTGCTGGAGAAAATCGAAGTCCTGACCTGCGTCGCCCAGTACGAACCTTATAAAGTGCTGATCATCGACGATTCCCGCGCCCAGGCGCTGCACACCGAACGCCTCCTTAATAGTGCAGGGATCGTTACCCGGACCCTGATCGAGCCGATCCAGGCCATGGCCGAGCTGGCGGACTTTCAACCGGACCTGATCATCCTCGACATGTACATGCCGGCCTGCACCGGGACGGAACTGGCCAAGGTGATTCGCCACAACGACCGGTATGTCAGCGTGCCGATCATTTATCTGTCGGCCGAGGATGACCTGGACAAGCAACTCGACGCCATGAGCGAAGGCGGCGACGACTTCCTGACCAAACCGATCAAGCCTCGGCACCTGATCACCACGGTGCGCAATCGGGCGGCTCGGGCACGTAACCTCAAGGCTCGGATGGTCCGCGACAGCCTCACCGGCTTGTACAACCACACCCACATTCTGCAATTGCTCGAAGACTGCTCGTTCCGCGCCCGACGCGAGAACAAGCCGCTGAGCTTTGCCATGCTCGACATCGACCACTTCAAACGGGTCAATGACAGCCACGGCCACCCCATGGGCGACCGCGTGATCAAGAGCCTGGCGCTGTTCCTCAAGCAACGGTTGCGCAAGACCGACTTCATCGGCCGGTATGGCGGCGAAGAGTTCGCCATCGTCATGCCCGACACTGACCTTGAAGCAGCCTACCGGGTCCTCGATGAAATACGTCAGCGGTTTGCCGAAATTCACTACCCCGCTCAACCCCATGATCTTTGGTGCACCTTCAGTGCCGGGGTGGTCGAGTGGTGCGAACACTCGGACAGCCTGTTGATGGCCAGCCAGGCAGATGAGGCGCTCTATCGAGCCAAAGGCGCCGGGCGTAATCGCGTGCAGGCGGCCAGGACGTCAAAGCAAAGTGCCACTTTTTCATCGCAAATCACTCCCTCAGTCATAACCCTGTAACAGAAACGCAATAAATTCAGGCGCTTACCATTCTGACGTTGGTAGACACGATGCGCCTGAAGCTGCTGACCAATCTCAATACCCTTCTTTTAGTCGCCGTCTGCGTCGCCCTTGGCGCCACGCTCTGGTGGTCGCAAAAAGCCCTCGAACGCCCCTATCTATTAATGGAGCGTTACCTCGGTCTGTCCCAGCAGTTTCAAAATGAAGTCGCGCGCAACGTCGAGGATTACCTCGCCAGCGGCGATGCCGTGCGCTTGAGCAGCGCCAGCCAGGCCATCGACAGCCTGCAAAAAGAACTCGGCGAATTGCCGCCAGCCCTGGCCGAAACTTTGCGTCCCAGCCTGTCGACCCTGGACGAATTCAGCAAAACCGATCTGCTGGCCGCCGGCAAACTCGCCGGCGACCCACAAGCCCTGCTGCTGCAAGCCGAACGGGAATTGAGCGCCAGCCTTGATCAACTCAGCCAATACGCCAGCGGCAACGCTGCCTATCTGACGCCGTTGCTCGCCGCCTCCCAGCACCTGGGGAAACTGTCCCTGGCCCGGGACAAACTGGTCAGCAGCGGTCGTAGTGAGCTGGCCGCCGATGTGGAGCGCGAAGTCGCCAGCATCCGTACCCAGGCTGAGCAACTGGATACCCTGCCGCTGCTGGGCGTGGCCGCCCGTGGTGAATCGAATACGGATGACTTCGCCGCGATGATGGGCCTGGAGAACACCGAGAAAACCGTCGTCGAAGATGCCGGCGTCGGCCTCAAGCGCGAACTGAACAGCCTCCTCACCCGCTACCCGGCGGAACTGGCGCGCACCCGCGAGCAGATCGAGAAACGCGCCGACCTCAGCACCGCGACCCACCTGAAAATCGCAGCCGTACAGCAAGCCATCGCTGGCCTGGAACCCGTGGTTCGTGCCCAGCACGGACAGATCCAGAGTGAAGTGCGATTGATGCAAGGCGTGATGATTGGTCTGATTTTGCTGATCGCCCTGCTCATCGACACCCTGCAACGACGCCTGGCCCGGACCCTGACCAATCTGGCGCCGGCCCTCTCGACCTGGGCCGAGGGCGATTTCAGCCGAAACATTGAACTGGGCAAGACCAACCGCGAACTGCGTGACATCGAGGCTTCGCTCAATCGTCTGCGCGCCTACCTGGTGGACCTGGTGGGCACCATTCGCCTCAACGCCGAGCAGGTTGCCGGTAGCAGCCGGACCCTGGCTGAGCTGAGCAACGACCTGCACAGCGGTGCCGAACATCAAGCCGGCGACACGGCAATGATTCGCGACTCGCTGAGCGAACTGGAAGCAACCATCCAACAAGTGGCTGGCGATGCCAGTCAGGCTGCCGATGCCAGCCGCCACGCGGGCCAGGCCGTCGCACACGGGCAGAAAGTCATTGGCCTGAGCCTGACCGGCCTGCATGCGCTGGTGGGTGAAGTGCAGGGCAATGCGCAGATGATCGAACACCTGGCCGAGGAGTCGGCCACCATCGGCGGCGTTTTAACGGTGATCCGTTCGATTGCCGACCAGACCAATCTGTTGGCCTTGAACGCGGCCATCGAAGCCGCTCGCGCCGGGGAAATGGGGCGAGGCTTTGCCGTGGTGGCCGAAGAAGTTCGTTCTCTGGCACAGCGCACCGCCGGCGCCACGGGAGAAATTCAAACCCTGATCGCCGGCCTGCAAACTGCCGCGCGGCAATCGGTCGAAGGCATGCGCGCCCAGGTCGAACACGCCGAAGCCACCGCCAGCCAGGCCCAGGCGGCTGATGGCGCGCTGGATAAAATCGTCGGGGCGATCCAGACCATTTCCGAGACAGCCGTGCGCATTGCCGATGTCACCGCCCAGCAGAGTGGCGCTGTCAGCGAAATCCGCGATCACAGTGAGCGGATTCACCAATTGGGTGGGGATAACTTGCTGCGCATTGGCGAGGGGCGCGAACAAGGGGAGAACCTGCTGGTGCTGGGCGGGCAACTGCATACGGCCGTTCAGGCGTTCCGCGTCTGATAGATCGACTTCGCGAGCAAGCTCGCACACGCTTGATTTGTGTACGCCGCAGATCCCCCCGTGTGAGCGACCCTGCTCGCGATAGCGTCATCACCCCCATCCTTGGCCCTGCATACCCGCCCGCCGTCCGCTATCATGCCCCCAATTCCGATACGCGAGATTGTCATGCGCCGTTTGCTCTGCCTGCTGCTTTTCGTGCTCGCCCTGCCGGCCACCGCCACCGGGCTGCTGGAGAATCGGCCCAGTTCGACGCTGGGCTCGATCAACAACAGCGCCGATTTCCTGCCGGTGCGCGAAGCCTTCCAGCTCAGCCTGGTGGAGAGCACGCCGCAATCGATCAAGCTGCGCTTCGTCGCCACCGAGGGTTATTACCTCTACCGCCACCGCTTTCAGTTCCGCGCCGACCCGGTCGATGTCGCGCTCGGCCCCGCCCGGCTGCCCAAGGGTGAACAAAAGCACGACGAGTACTTCGGTGATGTCGAGGTCTATCACGGCATTCTCGACGTCGAACTGCCGCGCACAGACCAACGTGCCTTTACCCTCGCCGTGACCTACCAGGGTTGTGCGGACAAAGGTCTGTGCTATCCACCCGAGACCGAACGCCTGAGTATCAGCGGCGACGGCGCAACGCCAGCCCATGACTGGGGCTGGCGTGCACTGGCGCTGTTCTTTCTCGCCGGCCTGGGCCTGACCTTTACCCCCTGCGTACTGCCCATGCTGCCGATCCTTTCCGGCGTGGTGTTGCGCGGCCAGGTCGGTGGCTGGCGCGGGTTCAATCTGTCGCTGGCGTATGTCCTGCCGATGGCCGCCTGCTTCGCCCTGCTGGGCGCATTGATGGGGATGTTCGGCGCGCAGCTCAATCTGCAGGCACGCCTGCAATCGGCCTGGGTACTGGTGCCGTTCGCGATGTTTTTTGCCGTGTTCGCCCTGGCGATGTTCGGTGTGTTCGAACTCAAGTTGCCCCATGCGATCAGCAGCCGACTCGATCGCATCGCCGGACGCACCGAAGGCGGTTCATTGTGGGGCGCCGCCGTACTGGGCGTGGTCTCCAGCCTGCTGGTTTCACCCTGTGTCTCGGCACCTCTGGCCGGCGCGCTGCTTTACATCAGCGCCAGCGGCGATGCCTTGGGCGGCGGCCTGAAACTGTTCATGCTCGGCCTCGGCATGGGCGCCCCGCTGTTACTCGTCGCCACCGGCGGCGCCGCCTGGTTGCCGAAGAGCGGCCCCTGGCTGATCTACGTGAAAAACGCGATTGGCGTGCTGCTGCTGGGGCTGGCGATCGGTTTGCTCAGCCGCGTCATGCCGGGGCAGATCACCTTGCTGTTGATCGGTTTGCTGGCCGGTGGCGTCGGACTGTTCATGGGCGCACTGGAGTTCGTCTACAAACCTCCTCGAAAACGCCTGGGTCAATTGCTCGGGATGTTTCTGCTGTTTTATGCGCTGGCCTGCTGGTATGGCGCGTTCAGCGGTCAGACCGACCCTTTCAATCCGATCGGCCAGACGCGCACGATTGCTGCCAACGAGACCGCGCCAAACACCCGAGCCTGGCAAACCGTCAGCACTCCGGCCGACCTCGACCGCGTCCTCGCCGAAGCTCGCGCCTCCGGCACCCCTTTGCTGCTCGACTGGTACGCCGACTGGTGCATCAGCTGCAAAGTCATCGAACACGAAGTGCTCAACGACGCCACCGTGGTTGAACGGCTCAAGGGCTATCGGCTGATTCGTTTCGACATCACCGCCAGCAATGCCGAGCAACGCACCCTGCTCGACCGCTACAAACTGTTCGGGCCTCCGGCACTGATGTTTTTCGGCAAGGACGGCGTCGAGCGTGCCGAAGTGCGGGTGATCGGCGAGATCAATGCGGCGGACTTCGCCGAACGTGTCGCCAGTGCGAATGACCGCATTTAATCAAGCGGTCATATATTTCGCGCAAACATCGGTCATCGTGCTGCCTATTGCAGAGAACTGGACAGTCACAAAGGGTTTGCGGCATAGTCGCCGGGTTCTGACAACTGCACACGGATAACAAAGGAACAGCCGATGGCGACCCTACTGGTTCTGCACGGACCCAACCTGAACTTGCTTGGCACCCGTGAACCGGGCACCTACGGCGCCACGACGCTGGCGCAGATCAACCAGAACCTGGAACGCCGGGCCCGTGAAGCCGGCCACCATTTGTTGCACCTGCAAAGCAATGCCGAGTACGAATTGATCGACCGCATCCACGCCGCTCGCACCGAAGGCGTGGACTTCATTTTGATCAACCCAGCAGCTTTTACGCATACAAGTGTCGCATTACGTGACGCGTTGCTGGCGGTGAGCATCCCATTCATCGAAGTGCATTTGTCTAACGTGCACAAACGCGAACCTTTCCGCCATCACTCTTACTTCTCCGACGTAGCGGTGGGAGTGATCTGCGGCCTTGGCGCCAGCGGTTATCGACTGGCCCTGGAGGCCGCCCTAGAGCAGCTTGAAAAACAGGCAACAGCTTGAACAACAAGCGTTAAACGCCCCTGACCGACCCTTGGGAGTTGATGATTCATGGATATCCGTAAAGTTAAGAAACTGATCGAATTGCTGGAAGAGTCCGGCATCGACGAGCTCGAGATCAAGGAAGGCGAAGAGTCCGTACGCATCAGCCGTCATAGCAAGACCCCGGCTCAGCAGTACTACGCACCGGCTCCAATGCATGCTCCGGCTGCCGCGCCTGTCGCTGCCGCCGCTCCGGCTGCCGCTGCCGCCCCAGCAGCTGCTCCGGCCGCACCAGCGCTGAACGGCACCGTTGCCCGTTCGCCGATGGTCGGTACGTTCTATCGCAAGTCTTCGCCAACCTCGCCGTCCTTCGTTGAAGTCGGCCAGACCGTGAAGAAAGGCGACACCCTGTGCATCGTTGAAGCCATGAAGATGATGAACCACATCGAAGCTGAAACCAGCGGTGTGATCGAATCCATCCTCGTCGAAGACGGCCAGCCGGTTGAGTACGACCAACCGCTGTTCACCATCGTTTGAACCGCGGAGAGCCTTTGATGACTGCGAAGTTGGAAAAAGTTCTGATCGCCAACCGCGGTGAGATCGCACTGCGGATTCTGCGCGCCTGCAAAGAGATGGGCATCAAGACCGTCGCCGTTTATTCCAAGGCTGACAAGGAACTGATGCACCTGGGCCTGGCAGACGAATCCGTCTGCATCGGTCCGGCATCGGCTGCCCAATCCTATCTGCACATCCCGGCAATCATCGCCGCGGCCGAAGTGACCGGCGCCACCGCCATTCACCCAGGCTACGGTTTCCTCGCGGAAAACGCCGACTTTGCCGAACAGGTCGAGAACTCCGGCTTCGCCTTCATCGGTCCGAAAGCCGAAACCATCCGCCTGATGGGCGACAAGGTTTCGGCCAAGCACGCGATGATCGCCGCTGGCGTACCGACTGTTCCCGGTTCCGACGGCCCGCTGCCGGAAGACGAAGAAACCGCTCTGCGCATCGGCCGCGAAGTCGGTTACCCGGTGATCATCAAAGCCGCTGGCGGCGGTGGTGGTCGCGGTATGCGCGTCGTGCACAAGGAAGAAGACCTGATTTCCTCGGCGAAACTGACCCGCTCCGAAGCGGGCGCAGCGTTCGGCAACCCGATGGTCTATCTGGAAAAATTCCTGACCAACCCACGTCACGTGGAAGTTCAGGTGCTGTCCGACGGCCAGGGCAACGCCATCCATCTGGGCGACCGTGACTGCTCGCTGCAACGCCGTCACCAGAAAGTTCTCGAAGAAGCGCCGGCACCGGGCATTGACGAGAAGGCTCGTCAGGAAGTCTTCGCCCGCTGCGTCAAGGCGTGCATCGACATCGGTTACCGTGGCGCAGGCACTTTCGAGTTCCTGTACGAAAACGGTCGCTTCTACTTCATCGAGATGAACACTCGTGTCCAGGTAGAGCACCCGGTTTCGGAAATGGTCACCGGTATCGACATCGTCAAGGAGATGCTGAGCATCGCCGCCGGCAACAAGCTGTCGTTCACCCAGGATGACGTGGTCATCCGCGGTCACGCACTGGAATGCCGGATCAACGCCGAAGACCCGAAAACCTTCATGCCAAGCCCTGGCACGGTCAAGCATTTCCACGCTCCAGGCGGCAACGGCGTTCGCGTCGACTCGCACCTGTACAGTGGTTATGCCGTTCCGCCGAACTACGATTCGTTGATCGGCAAGCTGATCACCTACGGCGCAACCCGTGACGAAGCCATGGCGCGCATGCGCAATGCGCTGGACGAAATCGTGGTCGACGGGATCAAGACCAACATCCCGCTGCACCGCGACCTGACCCGCGATGAAGGCTTCTGCAAAGGGGGCGTGAACATTCACTACCTCGAGCACAAGCTGGCAGGCGAGAAGCACTAAGCTTCGACCCGAACAACAAAGCCGCCTTCGGGCGGTTTTGTTGTTTCTGGATATTTCATTTAACGAATCACCACCGCCCCTTTGGGAGCAGGCTTGCCCGCGATAGCGGTGAATCAGTCTACGATTGATATCGGATGTACCGGCTTCATCGCGAGCAAGCCCGCTCCCACAGGGCATGTGTTGATGCTCGGACCAACCTACTCCCACAAAACCCGCACTCTCGCGTAAACTTGCGCGCTTCTCGCAGCTCGCTAGGCTGCAATCAATATTTTTCAAAGGTGCCCGCCATGCCTTGGCTGCAAGTCCGTCTCGCCATCAGCCCAGAACAAGCCGAAACCTATGAAGACGCTTTCCTTGAAGTGGGCGCCGTGTCGGTGACCTTCATGGACGCCGAAGATCAGCCGATCTTCGAGCCGGAACTCAATACCACGCCTCTGTGGTCGCACACCCACCTGCTGGCGCTGTTCGAAGGCGGCACCGAAGCCGGCCCGGTACTGGCCCATCTGGAATTGCTGACCGGCAGCCCGCTGCCCGAGCATCACAGCGAAGTGATCGAAGACCAGGACTGGGAACGCAGCTGGATGGACAACTTCCAGCCGATGCGATTTGGCCAGCGCCTGTGGATCGTACCGAGCTGGCATGCGGCACCCGAGCCTGATGCGGTCAACCTGTTGCTTGACCCGGGTCTGGCGTTCGGCACCGGCACCCACCCCACCACCGCGCTGTGCCTGGAGTGGCTCGACGGCCAGGACCTGAAGGACTGCAATGTGCTGGACTTCGGCTGCGGCTCGGGGATTCTGGCGATTGCCGCCCTTCTGCTGGGCGCGAAGCAAGCCGTGGGCACCGACATCGACGTTCAGGCGCTGGAAGCGTCCCGCGACAACGCCGGGCGCAACAATATTGCCGAAGAACGCTTCCCGCTGTACCTGCCGGAAGACTTGCCGCAAGTTCAGGCCGACGTGCTGGTTGCCAACATTCTCGCCGGTCCGCTGGTGTCCCTGGCGCCGCAGCTGTCCCGGCTGGTCAGGACGGGCGGCCGCCTGGCGCTGTCGGGCATCCTCGCCGAGCAAGGCGAAGAAGTGGCCGCCGCCTACGCCAAGGACTTCGAACTGGATCCGATCGCCAATCGCGATGGCTGGGTGCGCATTACCGGTCGTCGGCGCTAGAATGAGCCTCTGCATAATCCGGATCGCCGCATGACCGACAGCTTCGTCACTCAGTGCCCGCATTGCCAAACCAGCTTCCGCGTCAGCCATGCTCAGTTGAGCGTGGCTCGCGGCGTTGTTCGCTGTGGCTCATGCCTGCAGGTGTTCAATGCCGCCAAGCAGCTGCTTGAGCAGGCCGGCAAGGAACCTGTCGCGCCGGTCGCCCCGGCCATCGTCGAAGCACCGGAACCCGCAGAACCCCGCGCCATCAGCCAAAAACAATGGACAGCCGCCGAGCTGGACCTCGACAGTCTCGACCTCGACGAAGAACTCGCCCGCCTCGAACAGCGGGAAATCCAGCCGACCACGGAGTTCACCCGGCATCGCGAAGACACGCTGAGTGCGCGTCGCGACACTGCCGAGACCGAAGAGCCCTGGTCCGACAGCCTGTTCAGCGAATCGGCTGCCGATCGCGCGCAGACCGACGAAGAGGATTTGCCGGAGCTGGAGCTGGTACCGAGCAAACCCTCGCGCACCGAACCCTCGCTGTCCCTGGAACCCGTAGAACCGGAGGACGAAGCAGCGCCGCCACAACTGCGCCTGCACGACCCGCTCGACACGCCGGTTCATCATGAGCGCCTGTCGGCCACTGCAAGCGACGAGCATGACGACGACCTGCCCTCGATCGAGCCATTACGCAAGCGACGCGAGCGCAGCGAACCCGGCGTGCGCGCCGACGTGCTGCAAGACCTGACCGATGATCCGCTGCAACTCGACTGGCAAAAACGTCGCTCGCCATGGGGGCGCCGACTCTTCTGGTTACTGTTGATCGTGCTTGGTGCCGGTGCCCTTGTCGGCCAGTATGTTGCCTACCACTTCGATGAACTGGCACGTCAGGACCAATACCGCCCGTGGTTCCAGCAGCTGTGCCCGCAAATCGGTTGCACCGTGCCATCCAAGGTCGATATCGCGAAAATCAAAAGCAGCAACCTGGTGGTGCGCAGCCACCCTGAATTCAACGGTGCCCTGGTGGTCGACGCGATCATCTATAACCGTGCGCCTTTCTCCCAGCCATTCCCGCTGCTGGAACTGCGCTTTGCCGACCTCAATGGCCATCTGATCGCCAGCCGTCGCTTCAAGCCCGGCGAGTACCTGGGCGGCGACCTCGAAGGCATGGCCGAAATGCCCCCGCAGACACCGATCCACATCGCGCTGGACATTCTCGACCCAGGCGCCAAAGCGGTGAACTACAGTCTCAGCTTCCACTCGCCCGAGTGAACCGGCTCACCCATCCTGAATTGACGACGGCTTTCTGACTTTGCGCGCCGGGACCAAACCGCTGGCGATAACAGAATAACTGTTCAGATTTTGTTCAATTCAGCCTTTATCCAGTCATCGAGAGCGGGTATCATGCCAACCCTTTTTCGAACTCTCATGATCCGGCCCCACAACAGGGAAGTCCTATGTCGGCGGTACGCATCGGTCCATACACATTACACAACGGCTTGATTCTCGCTCCCATGGCGGGCGTCACCGACCAGCCCTTTCGTCAGCTGTGCAAGCGACTGGGCGCGGGACTAGTAGTCTCGGAGATGGTTACCAGCGACATGAGTTTGTGGAACACCCGCAAGTCACGCATGCGCATGATCCACGAAGGTGATCCCGAGCCACGCTCGGTACAGATCGCCGGTGGTGACGCACAGATGCTGGCGGATGCGGCCCGGGCCAACGTCGAGCTGGGCGCGCAGATCATTGATATCAACATGGGCTGTCCGGCGAAGAAAGTCTGCAACAAGGCTGCCGGTTCCGCGCTGTTGAAGGACGAGGCATTGGTTACCGAGATCCTGCAGGCGGTAGTGGCTGCGGTTGATGTGCCGGTGACCCTGAAGATCCGTACCGGCTGGGACCGGGACAACAAGAACGGCCTGACCGTGGCGAAGATCGCCGAGCAGGCAGGCATCACGGCGCTGGCGGTCCATGGCCGCACCCGCGCCGATCTGTACACCGGGGAAGCCGAGTACGACACCATTGCCGAGATCAAGCAGGCGGTGTCGATGCCGGTCTTCGCCAATGGCGACATCGATTCGCCGGAGAAGGCCCGCTACGTGCTTGACGCGACCGGTGCCGACGGCCTGTTGGTTGGCCGGGCTGCCCAGGGGCGGCCATGGATTTTTCGCGAGATCGACCATTTCCTGCGTACCGGCGAGAAGCTCCCGGCGCTGGAGCTGATCGAGGTGGAACGCATTCTGCTAGAGCACCTGGCTGCGCTGCACGCCTTCTATGGAGACGTGATGGGCGTACGCATTGCTCGAAAGCATGTGGGCTGGTATCTCGCAACCTTGCCGGGCGCCAGGGAGTTTCGCGCCCACTTCAATCGTTTGGAAGATACGGAAGCACAATGCGCCAACGTTCAGGGCTTCTTCGCCGAACGTTACAAGAGCCTGACAGGGGACGGAGAGGGGGTGGCCGCATGACGATGATGACCGAGACTTTAGTGAGTGGAACAACACCCGTGAGCGACAACGTGAATTTGAAACAGCACCTCAATACCCCGAGCGAAGAAGGTCAGACCCTTCGTGGGAGTGTCGAGAAAGCGCTGCACAATTATTTCGCCCACCTTGAGGGCGCTGCCGTCACGGATGTGTACAACCTGGTGCTCTCCGAAGTCGAGGCTCCCCTGCTCGAGTGCGTGATGAACTACGTCAAGGGCAACCAGACCAAGGCCAGCGAGATGCTCGGACTGAACCGGGGCACGCTGCGCAAGAAACTCAAGCAGTACGATTTGCTGTAAGCATTCAATCAAACCAGAAAGGCGCCCGCGTAAAACCGGTCGCCTTTTTTGCTGACTCCTTTGCTTTTGATGGAAATTGAAATGACCGACCAGACTACCCGCCTGCCGATCCGCCGCGCCTTGATCAGCGTTTCCGACAAGACCGGGATCCTCGAATTCGCCAAGGAACTTGAAGCCCTGGGCGTCGAGATCCTCTCCACCGGCGGGACGTTCAAGCTGCTGCAGGACAACGGCGTTGCCGCAGTGGAAGTCGCTGATTACACCGGTTTTGCCGAAATGATGGACGGTCGGGTGAAAACCCTGCACCCGAAAATCCACGGCGGGATCCTCGGTCGTCGCGGTATCGACGACGCCATCATGAACGAGCACGGCATCAAGCCGATCGACCTGGTAGCAGTCAACCTGTATCCGTTCGAAGCCACCATCAACAAGCCAGGCTGTGACCTGCCGACCGCGATCGAAAACATCGACATCGGCGGCCCGACCATGGTTCGTTCGGCGGCGAAGAACCACAAGGACGTGGCCATCGTGGTCAACGCCAGCGATTACGCCAGCGTCCTCGAAAACCTCAAGGCCGGCGGCCTGACCTACGCCCAGCGTTTCGACCTGATGCTCAAGGCCTTCGAACACACCGCGGCCTACGACGGCATGATCGCCAACTACATGGGCACCGTGAACCAGGCCGCTGACACCCTCAGCACCGAAGGTCGCAGCGAATTCCCGCGCACCTTCAACAGCCAGTTCATCAAGGCCCAGGAAATGCGCTACGGCGAGAACCCGCACCAGAGCGCGGCGTTTTACGTGGAAGCCAAGCCTGCCGAAGTCGGCATCGCCACCGCGACCCAACTGCAAGGCAAGGAACTGTCGTACAACAACGTGGCCGACACCGATGCTGCGCTGGAGTGCGTGAAGAGCTTCGTCAAGCCAGCCTGCGTGATCGTCAAGCACGCCAACCCGTGTGGCGTGGCCGTCAGCCCGGACGCCGAAGGCGGTATCCGCAAGGCCTACGACCTGGCCTACGCCACCGACACCGAATCCGCGTTCGGCGGCATCATCGCGTTCAACCGCGAGCTGGATGCTGAAACCGCCAAGGCCATCGTCGAGCGTCAGTTCGTCGAAGTGATCATCGCCCCGAGCGTCAGCGAAGAAGCCCGCGCCATCGTGGCCGCCAAAGCCAACGTACGCCTGCTGGCCTGCGGCGAGTGGTCGGCTGACCGCGCGGCTGCCTGGGACTACAAACGCGTCAACGGTGGTCTGCTGGTGCAGAGCCGCGACATCGGCATGATCAGCGCCGATGACCTGAAAGTCGTGACCAAACGCGCGCCGACCGAACAGGAAATCCACGATCTGATCTTCGCCTGGAAAGTCGCCAAGTACGTTAAATCCAACGCCATCGTCTACGCCAAGAACCGTCAGACCATCGGTGTTGGCGCTGGCCAGATGAGCCGCGTGAACTCGGCACGTATCGCCGCGATCAAGGCGGAACATGCTGGCTTGCAGGTACAGGGCGCGGTCATGGCTTCCGATGCGTTCTTCCCGTTCCGCGACGGCATCGACAACGCGGCCAAGGCCGGTATCACCGCAGTGATCCAGCCAGGCGGCTCGATGCGTGACAACGAAGTGATTGCAGCAGCCGACGAGGCCGGCATCGCCATGGTGTTCACCGGCATGCGCCACTTCCGTCACTAAGCATACGTCCACTGACTGTAGGAGCGAGCTTGCTCGCGAAGAACGAATAGACGCCACAGTGTTTCAGACACTCCGCGTTATCGTTAACCACCATCGCGAGCAGGCTCGCTCCTACAGCCCCCAGATTTGCGTCATCCGAGGTTTTTGAAATGAATGTTTTGATCATTGGCAGCGGTGGCCGTGAACACGCCCTGGCCTGGAAAGTGGCTCAGGATCCGCGTGTGCAGAAGGTTTTCGTGGCTCCGGGCAACGCCGGCACCGCCATTGAAGCCAAGTGCGAGAACGTTGCCATCGACGTGCTGGCGCTTGAGCAGCTTGCAGACTTTGCCAAGAAAAACGTTTCCCTGACCATCGTCGGCCCTGAAGTGCCGCTGGTCGCTGGCGTCGTCGATCTGTTCCGTTCGCGCGGCCTGGATTGCTTCGGCCCGACCGCTGGCGCCGCTCAGCTGGAAGGTTCGAAAGCGTTCACCAAGGACTTCCTGGCCCGCCACAAGATCCCGACCGCCGACTACCAGAACTTCACCGAGATCGAGCCGGCACTGGCTTACCTGCGTGAAAAAGGTGCGCCGATCGTGATCAAGGCCGATGGTCTTGCCGCCGGTAAAGGCGTGATCGTGGCCATGACCCTGGCCGAAGCCGAAGACGCCGTGCGCGACATGCTGGCCGGTAACGCTTTCGGCGACGCCGGTTCCCGCGTGGTGATCGAAGAGTTCCTGGACGGCGAAGAAGCCAGCTTCATCGTCATGGTTGACGGCAAGAACGTCTTGCCGATGGCCACCAGCCAGGACCACAAACGCGTCGGTGACGGCGATACCGGCCCGAACACGGGCGGCATGGGTGCCTACTCCCCTGCTCCGGTGGTCACCAGCGAAGTGCATCAACGCGTCATGGACCTGGTGATCTGGCCGACGGTTCGCGGCATGGCCGAGGAAGGAAACGTCTACACTGGATTCCTGTACGCTGGCCTGATGATCGACAAGGCTGGTAACCCAAAAGTTATCGAATTCAATTGCCGTTTCGGCGACCCTGAGACCCAGCCGGTCATGCTGCGCCTGCAGTCAAGCCTGGTACTGCTGGTAGAAGCTGCCCTGGCCCAGGCGCTGGACAAAGTTGAAGCGCAATGGGATCCACGTCCTAGCGTCGGTATCGTACTGGCCGCAGGCGGCTATCCTGGTGACTACGCCAAAGGCGCAGCCATCAAGGGTCTGGATGCAGCCGCGACACTGGAAGGCAAAGTCTTCCACGCCGGTACTGCACTCAAGGACGGTCAAGTCGTGACGGCCGGTGGTCGGGTGCTTTGCGCAACCGCCATGGGCACCAGCGTCGATGCCGCTCAACAGCAGGCGTACAAGCTGGCAGCCAAGATTGATTGGGAAGGCTGTTTCTATCGCAAGGACATTGGCTACCGCGCCATTGCCCGCGAGCGTGGCGAAAATCAGGAATAAGCTACCCTTTCAGCCGGGCAAGGGCTTCGGGCCCTTGCCTGACTATTCCGGCGCCGCGCATAGTTATATTCTGGCATCAACCTACGAAGGGATTTCGCCGTGCGCTGGCTCAGGATTGCCATAGGTTTCACCGTCACCTTGCTGACCTTGCTCTGCATGCTCCCGGCTCAGGCCGCGCAAGGCAGTGGCTGGTCCGTTTTGCTCGACGAACAGGGCGACCTGCAGCTGAGCGACATTCGTTCCGCACGCTACACCAATCAATTCAGCCCTATCGAACTCGACGAGCTCACCGCCGCCGCGCCCGATGGCGCGCTTTGGCTACGATTCCGGCTTGCTCCCGGCAAGCACGAGCAGTTGCTTCGGGTATTCGCACCCGATTTGCTGCACTTCAATATGTATGTGCTGGACGGCGACAGGCTGATCGAGCAATCGAAGACAGGCGGCGAACAACCCAATACCGATCGACCTTTGCCCAGCAGCGACTTGATGCTGCCGTTGCCGCAAAGCGACAAGCCTCTCGACGTCTACCTGCGACTGGTTTCCGAACACCAGCTGCGCCCCTACATCACGTTGCAATCAGCGATCATGACTGCAGCCAATCAGAGCCAGACGCTGATCTACGGCCTGCTGCTGGGCTGTATCGGCATGCTGATCCTGCACAACCTCATCCGCTACGCCTACACCCGCTCGCGCAGCAGCCTGTGGCTGGCGGCATCCGAAGGCTGCCTGATGCTCAGCCTGGTCCTGTTGTTGAACCTGGCAGGTCCCTGGCTTCCGGAGTGGCAAGCGGTGCAAACCCCGGGCGCGTACCTCGCCTTGTTACTGACCGCCCCCTGCGGCCTGATGTTTGCGTTACGCTTCTTCGCTCCCCTCGGTGTACATCCGCTGAACAGAGTGATCGTGGGCGAAATCCTGTTGATCATGATCTCGGGGTTGCTACTGCTGTTCGTCAACACGCTGCCGTTGAACTTCATCACCTACGGACTGGTGGCCCTCGCCGGCTTGACGATGCTGTTCGCCAGCGCCTTTCACTGGCAGAAAGGCTATCGCCCGGCGCGGCTGTTCGTGGCCGCCATGGTGGTGTTCAATCTCGGCATACTGATCATCCTGCCCGCACTGCTGGGGCTGACCCTGATCGAACCCCACGGCCTGATCACCACTCTACTGGCGTTCATTTGTATCAGCGGCCTGCTGATGAGCATCGCCCTGAGCGAGCGCCAGCGCAGCATCACCGAAGATCGCTTCAGCATCAGTCGTGACCTGGCCGCCAGCAACGCCGAGATCAACGCCAAGGCCGAATTCCTGGCAAAGATCAGCCATGAGATCCGCACCCCGATGAACGGCGTGCTGGGCATGACCGAACTGTTACTGGGCACACCACTCTCGGTCAAACAGCGCGACTACGTACAGACCATCCACAGCGCCGGCAACGAACTGCTGACGCTGATCAACGAGATCCTCGACATCTCCAAGCTCGAATCCGGGCAGATAGAACTGGACGATGTGCAATTCGACCTCAACGCCCTGATCGAAGACTGCCTGAGCATCTTCCGCGCCAAGGCCGAACAACAGAACGTCGAATTGATCAGCTTCATCCAGCCGCAAGTGCCGCGAGTCATCAGCGGTGATCCGACGCGTTTGCGCCAGACCCTGTTGAGCCTGGTTGAAAACGCCCTGAAAAAAACCGATGAAGGCGAAATCCTGATCGTCGTCGCTCTCGATGAACGCAGCCCCAAACCACGCCTGCGCATTGCCGTGCAGGACAGTGGCGAACCGATGGACGCCGAGGAACGCGACGCGCTGATGCACGCCGAATTGCACAGCAAGCATTTCCTGTCGGCCAACCGGACGGGCGGAAATCTGGGTCTGGTTATCGCCCGTCAGTTGATTCGCCTGATGCACGGTGAATTCGGCATCAAGAGTGGCAACAACCAGGGCAGCACTTTGTGGCTGACCTTGCCGCTGGACCCTGACCGTCTCGAACACCCGACATCCGACCTCGACGGCCCGCTGCAGGGCGCACGGGTGTTGGTGGTGGATGACAACGATACCTGCCGCAAGGTGCTGGTGCAGCAATGCAGCGCCTGGGGCCTGAACGTCAGCGCAGTAGCGTCCGGCAAGGAAGCGCTGGCACTGCTGCGCACCAAGGCGCACCTGCGCGACTACTTCGACGCGGTCCTGCTGGACCAGAACATGCCCGGCATGACCGGCATGCAACTGGCCGCCAAGATCAAGGAAGACCCGAGCCTCAATCACGATATCCTGCTGATCATGCTCACCGGCATCAGCAATGCGCCGAGCAAGATCATCGCGCGCAATTCCGGAATCAAGCGCATCCTCGCCAAACCCGTGGCCGGCTACACCCTCAAGACAACCCTGGCCGACGAGCTGACCCAGCGCAACAAGGGCCTCGCCGTCATGCAGCAGCCACCCTCGGGTCCGCCCCTGCCGGTCAAGGTTCCCGCCGATTTCCGCATTCTGGTGGCCGAAGACAACAGCATCTCGACCAAGGTCATCCGCGGCATGCTGGGCAAGCTCAATCTGCAGCCCGACACCGCCAGCAATGGCGAAGAAGCCTTGCAGGCCATGAAGGCCCAGCGTTACGACCTGGTGCTGATGGATTGCGAAATGCCGATCCTCGACGGTTTCTCGGCGACCCAGCAGTTGCGTGCCTGGGAAGTCGGCAACCAGCGGACTCGGACCCCCGTGGTGGCACTGACCGCACACATCCTAACCGAGCACAAGGAGCGCGCGCGCCAGGCCGGTATGGACGGACACATGGCCAAACCGGTCGAATTGTCGCAACTGCGTGAACTGATCGAACACTGGGTTGCGCAGCGCGAACAGCAAAACCGCGCCACGACCCCAACGTCCTGAGCCGACAGGCTCCGCAACGCCTGATAGACTCCCCCCTCGACTTCCCTCGCCAGTGAGCCTGCACCATGCTCCACGTGTTGTTCAGTGTTTACCTGAAGATGCTGGTGCTCTACAGCCCGTTCTTCGTATTGTCCTGCTTCATCAGTCTGACCCGCGGCTACTCGCGCAAGGAACAACGTCGCCTGGCGTGGAAAGTGGCAATCGCCACGCTGGTTTCCAGTGTCTTGCTGTACTTGTTCGGACGGGTGATTTTCAGCGTGTTCGGCATCACCGTGGACGCCTTTCGTATTGGTGCCGGCAGCGTGCTGTTCATCTCGGCGCTCGGCATGGCGCAAGGCAAGTCGGCAGTGCAGACCGACAATGTGCAGCAGGACGTGACAATCGTCCCGCTGACCATCCCGCTGACGGTCGGCCCCGGCACCATCGGCGCCTTGCTGGTCATGGGTGTGAGCCAGCCGCACTGGGACGACAAGCTCACCGCGATTCTCAGCATTGCCCTGGCCAGTTTCACGGTCGGCGTGGTGCTGTACCTGGCCAATCACATCGAGCGCATTCTGGGTGACCAGGGATTGCAGATCGTCAGCCGGTTGATGGGGTTGTTCGTGTGTGCGCTGGCAGCGCAGATTATTTTCACCGGGGTCAAGGGCTATCTGGTTCCTTGACCGCCACTTCCCCCTCCGAGACTTCAATCGGGAGGGATAATTCCAGCTTCAATTGACGAGCCATTTTTTCAGGAGGGCCAGAGGCAGCGCGCGCCTCTGGCCCTTTTCTTTTACTTACGACGCCTGAAACGCTTGACCAAAATCTCCTTTCGATGCTCGTCAAGATACTCTTCGATGTACGCCCTTATTTCCCCATATCGGGCAGGATTGAAGGTTACGAACGACTTCCCGTGAAAGATATCCAGCGAGGAAGTTTTCCAGTTAACGAACAGCACTCCACCATCATTGCCTCCGCCTTGATGGTCAACAGCGGCGATCGCAACCAGGATGATGCCATTGGACATTTGTTCGCAGGGAATCGTGGACAAGCGCACACCTTCAGCACTTTTCGCTCCAACATCCAACAAGTTGATTGCTTCGGGTTCTTTCTTTAGTGCGTCCAATGTTGAATTCGTCACCGCACTAAGTACGGCGGCGCCTGGGATAGCGGCCTTTGCGGCCTCAACGGCAGCCCGGACAATATCAACCATCACATTATCCATCGCCACCTTCAGCGAAGTTGCGCTGTACTTTGTGTAGCCCTTATCTGGAACAAAACATCCAAGGTCTTCCAAGCATTTCGTAAAGGCGTGATACCAGGCTTCGGGATCTTTATCTCCCGACACTTCGTCATTCGCCTCCAGTTTCGACATAGTGATCAAATTCTCAATAATCGCCATGTTTTCAATGCTTATATTGTCACCATAACCAACCAGGCTATTGCCGAGTACCAGCGCATCCAGCTCTTTTGTTGGACTGGTTACAACCGCCGACGGCAGCGATCTTTTGCGGCGCTTGCCCGCCACGGCTTTCTTGCGCCTTTCAACACGCGCCCTTACCAACTCAATACTTTCAGAAACACTTAAGGAACTTTCAAAATCACTCAAATTAATATTCCTTTATTTATTAAAAATCGCCCCATCCGGGAGCGAATCAAATCTAACTCGACAAAACTCAACCAACAACCAAAACAAAATACAACATATGTAGCGCACCCCCATCAATCACGCGCACGACACAATAAAATCACCCACCAAAGAAAAGCGCACAAAAAAACAACCAGACCGTCGTCAAACAAGAGTTCGGACGATCTGGTGTTATTCGATACGCAAGAAATAAAGCAGTGGTTATCGGGGAGGATTGAGCTTATCGCCATAGCTGCGCGGCGTGTACACCCAGGTACTACCATCCGGGCGAGGAATCACACGAGTCGTCGAAGAGCCAATGAGCACCATCGTCCGCATGTCCACTTGATCGGCAGTCAACTGCCCGAGTGTCGTCACTCGCAAGGTCTGACCTGGGCGACCGATATCGCGCCCCAGCACTACCGGCGTATCAGGTGTGCGATGCCTGGCGACAATGTCCAGTGCCAGGCCCAGTTGCCAAGGGCGCGAGCGCGAGATCGGGTTGTAGAACGCCAGGGCGAGGTCAGCCTGGGCCGACAGATCCAGGCGCTTTTCGATGATTGACCAGGGCTTGAGGTTGTCCGACAGCGACAACACACAGAAGTCATGGCCCAGCGGTGCACCTGCTTGTGCGGCAGTTGCCAGCGACGCGGAAACACCCGGCAGGATCTCGAGATCGACGTTGTGCCAATTGACGTCCGTGGACTCGTCGAGCGCTTCCAGCACCGCCGCCGCCATGGCAAAAACACCCGGATCGCCGGACGACACCACCACCACCGACCGTCCCTGGGCAGCCAGTTCAAAGGCATGGCGCGCACGCTGCATTTCTTCACGGTTGTCCGTGCAATGCAGCACCTGATCAGCCCGGAATGGCCCAGCCATGCGTACGTAGGTTTCGTAACCCAACACATCATTGGCGCGCGCCAGTTCGGCCTTCACCGCCGGCACCATCAGCTCGGCCGCACCCGGCCCCAGACCGATCACTGCCAGGCGTCCACGAGGTCGGCCGATCTGCAGCGGGTCCAATGGCTGTTCGGCGACCGCTACGCTGATGGTCTCATCGCCAATAATGGAAACAGCCTGCCCGATGGCATCGCGGGCCAGCTCACCAAGCGATCCAACAGCGCTGGCAAAACGCAGGGGTACGCCCAATTCGCGTGCGGCCTCACGCAGTGTCGGATCAGCCATTTCCGTGTCGGCAGCCAACAGGCAAGCCAGCGATTGCCGGGCAATGTTGGCCTGATGCAAAACATCACCAATCACCTTCGGCAAATCCGCAACACCAGGTCCGACCGCAACCACTACGCAACGTGGGTAGATCAGCAGTTCATTAGCCGCCGTCGCTCGCTCGGCATGGCCGACATGAACAGTCAGTCGCGCCTGCTCATCCTCAGGCAGCTGCGCCTGCGCCAGCCAGGGCGCCGAACCTTCGATGCGAACCGATTCACCGGCCAGCAAGTCGGAGACAAAACGTTTGCCCAGCTCCAGGTCGCCCAAGGCATAACCGCTGGGTGGATTGAGCAGGCAAGTGCCAAAACGCAGTTCGCCACTGGTGGTGATCGCGGGCGCCACATCTAGATGCGCCGCAATCTCGCGCGCCAACACATTCACCCCGCCCAGGCCGCCGAGCAGAGGCACCACCGCGCTGCCGTCCTCGGCAACCGCCAGTACGGGGGGCTCGGCGCCTTTTTCCAGCAGCAACGGCGCCAGCGTACGGATCACGATACCGGCGGCGCACAGCGCAATGATCGGCGTGCCCTTTTGATAAAGCTCGCGCAGGGTCACACCGAACTCATGGTAAACGCAGTCTGCGCCGTCCACCCTTGCGCTCAGGCCGTGAATCAACGCACCTGGATAAAGCGTCTGAATACTGCGCGCGGTCGCGAGGCTGCCATTGCCGAGAATGACGATCGCCGGAACAGGTCGGATCATCAGCCTTGCCACCTTTCACCGGGAACGATAATCAGCGAGAAGTAGGGCGAGGACATTGGCTCGACCTCGTCCAGCGGCACAATTTTCTGGTTGGCCATGGTCGCCCGTTCGACGTACAGCGCGCGCTCGGCCAGACCGAGTTCTTCCAGCACCTGACGAACCTTGGGGAAATTGCGCCCCAGCTTCATGATTACTGCAGCATCGGCGTCAGCCAGACGACGCTTGAGCTCTTCGTGTGGCAGCACGCCGGACAATACGGACAAGCTCTGATTGCGATACACCAGCGGGGCACCGAGCACCGATGCCCCGCCGAGCATCGAGCAAACGCCCGGCACGACTTCAGCGTCATAACGCTCGGCCAGACGGTCATGCAGGTACATGTAAGAGCCGTAGAAGAACGGATCGCCTTCGCAGATCACCGCCACATCGCGCCCCGCATCCAGATGCGTGGCCAATTGCTCACTGGCGGCATCGTAGAAATCGCTGATCACTTGCTCGTACGACAGCGGCGCCGGCAGTGCCTCGGTGGTCACCGGGTAAATCAGCGGCAGCAGGGTTTGCGCGTCCTGCAAATGGGCCTCGATGATACCGAAGGCATTGCCCTTCTTGCCCTTGGCGACGAAATACGCCACCACTGGCGATTCACGCAGCAGGCGCAGCGCCTTGACGGTAATCAGCTCAGGATCACCCGGGCCGACGCCAAGGCCGATCAAACGTCCGGTTTGCTGCATTATTCGATCTCCGTGGCGAGGGCATTGACGGCGGCGGCGGCCATGGCACTGCCACCCAGCCGACCTTGCATGATGACGAATGGCACGCCGCGACTGTCAGCCGCCAGCATCGCCTTGGATTCGGCGGCACCGACGAAGCCCACCGGGAAGCCGAGGATCAGCGCCGGTTTCGGGGCGCCGGCGTCGAGCATTTCCAGCAGATAGAACAGCGCAGTCGGCGCATTACCGATCACCACCACACTGCCTTCCAGATGCGGGCGCCACAGCTCGAGGGCTGCTGCGGAGCGCGTGTTGCCCAACTCACGGGCCAGCTCGGGCACGCTTTCATCGCGCAGGGTGCAAATGACCGGGTTGTTCGCCGGCAAGCGTGCACGGGTCACGCCTTCGGACACCATGCGCGCATCACACAGGATCGGCGCACCGGCCGCCAGCGCATCGCGCCCGGCCTTGCCCGCCCCATCGGAAAACTGCAAACCGTCGATGGCGTCGACCATGCCACAGGCGTGAATCACCCGTACCGCGAGTTTTTCCAGATCGGCCGGGATTCGCGCGAGGCTGGCCTCGGCGCGAATGATCGCGAAGGAGTTGCGATAGATCTCCTGACCGTCGCGGATGTAATCAAGCATCAAGGGGGCTCCGTGAGCGGGCGTCGAGCAAGGCGCCGACCGCGTCGATAGTAAGGTTGCGTGCGTGCAAGGCGCCGAATCCCGGCTGCGCTGCATCGCGAAAATAGAGGTCGTAATGACCGGGAGTAACCGCCAGCAAAGTGACCGGAGCAATATGCGCGGCAGCGCAGGAGCGTGAGCAACCGCTCAGGTGCACATTCAGCACATGCCCATAGCGTTGCAACAAAGCGGCCAGTTGCAACGCGTCAGCCTTGGTGTCGGCCAGGCCTTTGCCGCAGCCGCTTGAGCCCGTGCAGGCGATCAATCGGGACAACGGTTGGCCGGCTTCGCACAACAGCCCAAGCTGCTCAAGGTGGCGAATGACTTGCGCGACCTGTCCATGCTGGACACTGGGCAACAAGAGACTTTGCCATGGCGTGAAACGCAGGCTCGCGTCGCCGAATTTTTCGGCCAGTTCGGCTGCGCCTCTGAGCATCGTCGGGTCAAGCCGTCCCAGTGGCGGAACCGCGCCAACGTAAGACAGGCCTGCATCGGCCTGAGGATGAGCGCCGATGTGCAGCGCCTCTGTCACCGAGGCGCGACGCCAACCTGCAACGGCTTTGATGGGCACACGTTCGCTCAGTCGGCGCAGAAAGTCTTCGGTCGGGTACTCGGCCAGCAAATGGCGCATTCGCGTTTGTTCCGCACGCGCCAGCTCCAGGAACAAGTCGAGCGTCGCAACGACCAGGCGGTGGCCATCGGCAAGGGCGACCGCACCGGCGGGGGAATCCGTGGGGCATCCCGCGAGGCCAAACGCCAACCAGGGTTCGCCGTCTCGTTCATAGGCCGACAGCCACAGATCATGGGGATGTTCGAGCATCGCCAGGTCTTCGCCGCCGTCGAGTTGCACGGCAAACTTGGCGCTGAGGTCGTGGAAACGTTCGTCTTGCTGCACCGTGGCAAGAATCTGCTGCGCCAGCGCACGCGTGTCGACCAGCATCAGCCGGTCGATCCCGGCGCTCGGGCTGAGCATCAGGTTACGCACATCATCGCCAGCCGCGCTTTGAGGCCCCAGGCCTGCGGCCAGCAACGCATCAATCAATGCCGATTGTTCGTGGCCAATTCCGCGAATCTGCAGATTGGCGCGATTGGTCGCCTCAATCACCCCACTGGCATGTTGCTCGGCGGCATCCGCCACAGCGATCGCCTGCCGTGCCTGGATGGAGCCACCACTGAGTTTGATCCGGCAGATACCACCGTCCAGTGCCTGGACGACCCGCAACAACCCGGGACAAGCCGAAGGGCGCAAAAGGGTGCGTGTCTGATGTGGATTCACAGGATGACCGGTACGAGATGAAGGGCAGCATTATGCCTGCTTTGTCTGGCCGGATGAAAAGCCAACGCAGATTGACGACGAAAAGCGATCCCGGGCCCAGGTTACGTCGGTTCAAGCCTGTATTGCCCGTGGGCATTCAATCAGGAAACAACACCACGAAAATGCTTAACAGCAAGAATCAAATTTATAACCCACCCTCATTCCATCTACAGATAAATTTTTTGCAGCTTCATTAATCATTGAAGCCAAATATCACAACACGCCCACCAAGGAACAGAACATGGTTATGGAAAACCCCTACGGAACATTGACCGGCCCCAACCTGATTTCATGCATCAGTGAACTCTCACCATACGACTACGATGACTTTACTTCTTGCACACAAATAGCCACCCACTCCGCCGACCTGGTCGGCAGTCGTTTTACTGATTCGGCAAAATGGTTGGATGAGTATGTCGTAACGCTGAATTTTTTTGGCTGGTCTGTCTTTCAGGACAGCATCTTCACTCGCACGCGATACGAAATCTCGACAAGCATCGCAGACTTTCTGGTTCGGAGCGCACAAACCATGCCCGATTCCCGGCAGGGGAACGCGATGATCGATACCCTCGACGCATTAAAGCCGGACAAGCCGGCAATCGCTTCACTGGATAAAGAAAGCCTTAATGGCAAGCGACTTCAGGTTATCCCCGCGCGGTATGATTCAAAAGGGTTTCTTGAGATTGCAGTATTCAGTCTGGAGTTGGTAGCTCACTTAAAAAAGAACAACTTCATATTCTGGAACTGGGAAGAGCAGACTGCAAAAATCATCCAGCATCGAGCCCTTCTTAAACTGGATAAAAGAATACTCGAGAGCAAAAGATCGCTAATTGAGAAAAAGTTGCTCGAGATCAGAATGAAGCGGTTCGACCTGAGAAAGCGTCAGCAATAAATTAAACATTACACCCTCCCGTCGAGACCGCTGTCACCGCCAACAACGATTTCGCACGTCGCCACAGGCGAATGCAATCGCCGCCGCGTTATGATGCGCAACCCGCGTGAGTCGATACAGACCGCGCGGAGCGATTTGGCTTCGGTTTACAGAAGAGGAACGGCATGGCCCCCTGGCTGACGGTAGTAGGCATCGGTGAAGACGGTTTCAAGGGTCTGGGCAAGAATGCCCGGCACGCCCTGTTGCGAGCCTCACGGATCTTCGGCGGCCAGCGGCACCTTGATCTGCTGCCTGCGTGCATTGGTGGCGAGCGCCAAAGCTGGCCGAGCCCGTTTTCCATCGAGCCCGTCCTGGCCCTGCGCGGTCAGTCCGTCTGTGTGCTCGCCAGTGGCGATCCGATGTTTTTCGGGGTCGGCGCCAGTCTCAGCCGACAACTGACCAGCGATGACATGCAGATTCTGCCGGCGCCCTCCTCTTGCTCGCTCGCCGCCGCCCGAATGGGTTGGCCCTTGCAGGAGGTCGTCACGTTATCGGTGGTGGCCCGTCCCGTCGCCGCGATCAACGCGCAATTGTTCAGCGGCGTGCGCTTGCTGGTCCTGAGTAACGACGGTGGCAGCCCCGCCGCCATTGCCGCGCTGCTGCGTGATCGCGGATTTGGCCCGAGTCGCCTCACCGTGCTGGAACACTTGGGCGGTGCTGCGGAACGGCGGATCGACGGTATTGCCAGCGAGTGGAGCGATCCCGCGATTGCCGACTTGAACCTGATCGCCATCGACTGCATCGCCGAATCCGGTACACCGCGCCTGTCACGATTGGCCGGTTTGCCGGACTCGGCGTTCAAACATGACGGCCAACTGACCAAGCGCGATGTACGCGCGATCACGCTCGCACGCTTGGCTCCGGTTCCCGGTGAACTCTTGTGGGATGTCGGTGCCGGCAGCGGTTCGATCGGCATCGAGTGGATGCGCGCCCATCCGAGTTGCCGCGCGTTGGCCATCGAAGCCGACGAGGGACGGCAACAGTTGATCGAACACAACCGCGATGCCCTCGGCGTGCCCGGCCTGCAACTGATTCGCGGCAGTGCCCCGCAAGCCCTGACCGGACTGGAACGACCGGACGCGGTTTTCATCGGAGGCGGCGTGACGCGCGAAGGTGTCCTCGACACCTGCTGGGCCGCCCTCAAACCCGGCGGGCGGCTGATCGCCAATGCGGTCACGCTGCAAAGTGAAATGACCCTGATGGCCTGGCGCGACCAGCACGGCGGAGACCTGACGCGTATTCATATCGCTCAGGCGCAACCGCTGGGCGACTTCGATACCTGGCGCCAGGCGTTGCCGATCACCTTGCTGGATATGACGAAGCCTTTCGATGCGTGACGAAACCGCCGAACAACCCGCCCCCCTGCGCAGTGGCCTGACCACGGGCAGTTGCGCGACTGCCACCAGCCTTGCGGCGGCTCGCCTGCTGCTCAGCGGTGTGAGCTCGGATGCCGTGGAGATCATTCTGCCCAAAGGCAAGCAGGTGCAGATGCGCCTGGAGTTTTGTCGCCTTGCCGATGACGGCGCCGAAGCGGGCACCATCAAGGACGCGGGCGATGACCCTGATGTGACCCATGGTGCCTTGCTCTTTTCCCGGGTCCGCCTTGTCGGCGAACCGGGCGTCAGTTTCAAGGCCGGTCGCGGCGTCGGCACCGTCACACGTCCGGGGCTGGTGCTGGCCGTCGGCGAGCCGGCGATCAACCCGGTGCCGCGCAAGATGATCACCGATCACCTGACCCGACTGGCCGATGAGTTCGGCTACGGCGGCGGTTTCGAGGTCACGGTGAACGTCGAGGGTGGCGAGGCACTGGCGCTGAAAACCATGAACCCGCGCCTGGGGATTCTTGGCGGTTTGTCGATCCTCGGCACCAGCGGCATCGTCCGGCCTTTTTCTTGCGCGGCGTACATTGCCTCGATCCATCAGGGCATCGACGTCGCCAGGACCAACGGTTACCTGCACATCGCCGCGTGCACCGGCAACGCCAGCGAAGACACCATGCGCCGGGTCTACAACCTGCCGGAAATTGCCCTGATCGAAATGGGTGATTTCGTCGGCGCCGTGCTCAAACACCTGCGTAAAGTACCGGTGGAAAAACTCAGTCTTTGTGGCGGCTTCGGCAAGATCAGCAAGCTGGCGGCCGGGCACATGGACCTGCACAGTCGGCATTCGAGCATCGACCTGCCACAACTGGCCGAATGGGCGGCAGCGGTGGGCGCTGATGCGGCGTTGCAGCAGGGCATCCGCGAAGCCAACACCAGCCAACAAGCGTTGGCCATGGCCAGCGCTGCCGGGATCGCCCTCGGCGATGCGGTATGCCAGCACGCCCTGGAATTTGCCCGCAGCGTGGTGCCGGCGCAGGTTCAGGTCGAAGTGTTCGCCATCGATCGCCAGGGCGGGATCGTCGGCCATGCGGGAGCCTTCCAATGAAACGCCTGCTGTTGCTCGGTGGCGTCACCGAGGCTCTGGCGATTGCCCGAACCCTGGGCCCACAACACATCTACAGCCTGGCCGGTGTCGGTCGGGTGCCGACGGACCTGACCTGCCAGGTTCGCGTCGGAGGCTATGGCGGTGCCGAAGGCCTGGCGCAGTTTATCCGCGATCAAAGAATTGATCTGCTGCTCGACGCCACCCATCCCTACGCCGCCCGAATCAGCCAAAACGCCGCGACTGCCGCCCACTTGAGTGGCATTGCCTGCTGGGCGCTACGGCGTCCCGCGTGGAAACCACAGCCCGGGGATGACTGGCGTGAAGTCAGCGACTGGGCTGAATTGATCCAGGCACTCAAACCCTTCCGGCGACCGCTGTTCACCCTTGGACGCGAACCCTTGCAGCATCTGGACGAAATCCCTGCGGATCAATTCTGGACCCTGCGCGCACTGGATGTTTACCCCGGCAACGAACGCTGCGAAGTCATCGGTGCCCGCGGGCCGTTCCAGATCGACGATGAACGTGAGTTGTTCGAACGCCGGCAGATCGACGTACTGATCAGCAAGAACAGCGGCAGCACCGCCACCGAACCGAAGCTGGAAGTGGCGCGGGAGCGCGGGGTGCCTGTGCTGGTGTTGAAACGGCCGGTGTTGCCGGGGGTTGAGCGGGAGTTTGATTCGGTCGGGCAATTACTTGAAGCCTTGTCACTGTCAGACCATTCCTAAGATCTGCAAAAAACTGCGAATTTGCCGGCAAAATTCCAGGAAGAAGCTGGCTGTTACTCCAAATCGCTTCACCCCTATATTCGGATTCCTCTAAATCGATCAAGTCAACAGAGTAGCCACTCAAGAGGACACCCGGATTCATCCTCAGAAAGGCGCTGCTTGCCAGCTTGTATCCCAAGGAATACGATCCAGACATGATCGAATTTGAACGATCCCGAGCGTTTGCCGATTGGCTCGACTCATTGAAAGACACCATCGGCAAGGCTCGCATCATCGCAAGACTCCGGGCGGCTCAGCATGGAAACTTTGGGGATTGCATGCCAATAGGCGCGGCGGTTCATGAAATGCGCGTACACCATGGTCCCGGTTACAGGATCTACTTCACCCGTAGGGGGCAAGTGGTTTATTTGCTACTGGCAGGCGGTGATAAATCGACTCAAAAACGAGATATCAAACGTGCCATTCAAATGGCGCAAAACATCGGTAATGAGGAGTAAATCATGACCGAACAATTCACCCGTTTCGATGCCGCGGAATTTCTCAAGTCGCCGGAAGAAATGGCCGCCTATCTGGATGCCTGCTTTGAAGAAGATGCAGGTGACGGTGTACTGATCCGCGCGGCACTTAACGACATAGCCCGCGCGCAAGGCATGACACAAGTGGCCCGCGAAGCAGGGTTAGGTCGTGAGAGCCTATACAAGGCGTTGAGCAGCACTGGCAATCCAGAATTCGCGACTATCATGAAGGTCATGAAAGCGCTGGGTATGCGTTTGCATGCTGTTGCGATCTGATCTCACATGCGACACCACACCGCACGCAGCCTTTTTACTTATCGGCCCTGATCAGGCTAAATAGCCCGCGCCTGATCGCCCACCCAACCGGATTTGTCCCATGTCCCGACAACGGCTCGCAATTGCCTGGATAGCCTGCTTCGCAGTGCTGTTCAACATGCTTGCCATGCCGATGTCCGCAGCGATGGCGCAGGCGGCCAAGGCGCCTGCCGAACAAGTGTTGTGGGGCAGCTTCTGTTCGTCCAGCGGCACCAAAATGGTGGCGATCTCTCTGGGCAAGATTGAGCAGAAGGCGCCGCAAGGCGACGAACACTCCAATATGCAGCATTGCTGGTGCTGCTCCGGTTCCGCGCCACTGGTGGCGCTGCCCGGGCATGAACCGCAGCTGTATTTCGCCAGTTTCGAATCCAATCGGAGCTTGCCTCTCTCTTCCCTCAACACCCCGACGCCGCGCCAGCAATGGCCAAGCCTCAACCCCCGCGCATCCCCTCTGGTGTGATTCCTTCTCGCAATTGAACTGCGTTTCGAATCGTTCCGGAGAACTGCCATGTTGAACAAACTCATCGTTCTGGCCGCTTTGCTGCTGCCTGCCTGCTTTGCCAATGCCCACGAATACAAGGTTGGCGAATTGGAAATCGCTCACCCCTGGTCGCAGGAATTGCCACCCAACGCACCGACCGTTGCGGCGTACTTCGTGATTCACAACGAAGGCAAAACCGCAGACCGTCTGCTCAGCGCCGATACCCCCATTGCAGGCGAAGCTCAACTGCATGAGCACGTGATGCAAAACGACGTGATGAAAATGCAGCACGTACCCAGCGTGGAAATCCCCGCTGGCGGCGAGGTCACGTTTGCGCCGATGGCCTATCACGTGATGCTGCTGAACCTGAAAGACCGCAGCCTGCTCACTGACGGCAAACGCTTTCCGATGACCCTGCACTTCGAGAAGGCCGGTGACGTGAAGGTCGACGTCGCGGTGCAGAAGCAGGCGCCGGATGGCATGCAAGCACACGCGCATACCCCGTAATCGCCTGAGCTGAAAACGCCCATGCGCCTGCTTAGCGCCAGGCCATCCAGACCGCGTCGTCAGCCATTGAGCCTGACACGCGGCAGCTGGATCAGCCTGTTCGCCATGTTGATGATTTTCATCGGTCCGCTGATTTCTCAGTCGATGCCGATGGATTCGCGCGCGGCCATGTCAATGAGCATGTCCATGGACATGTCGATGGACATGAGCATGGACATGTCGGCAATGGAGCACGCCGACCACGGTGCGCAACCCGCCGCCGAGCACTGCCCGCCGCAAGCCGGGCATCATGTCCTCTGGGAAAAATGCGGCTATTGCAGCCTGCTGTTCAACTGCCCGGCGCTCACCGTTGGCGTGTCATTCGCCGCATTCGACACCCCGCCCGTCAATACTTTCACCACACCTTCCCCACGCCTGGGCCATGCCCGGCAAACCGTCTTCCCCGGCGCCCGCACCCGCGCCCCGCCCGTCGTCGCGTAAACACCCACCACTGATTTCACACGGTCCGCCAGACAACCGAAGCTCGGTCCCACAGGGATTGCGCAGGCTGTCGGCCGTGTCGTTTACGACTGTTCGATGGAAATTGTCATGTCCAGGTTTTCTGCTGACTCACGCTTGAGCCCTGCCCAGGCTTCTTTTGCCCTGAACGAATCCAGCATTCGTTTCAGGCACGCCACCGCCATCCTATGCGGCGCCCTTCTGGCGCCGGTAGCACTGGCCGATGAACACGCAGGTCTTGGCGAAGAACTGAGCCCGACGGTCATCACCGCCGTTGCGCCAAGTTCCCCGCTGACCGTCGTCACCAACCCCAAGGACCCGCGCCAGCCGGTGCCGGCCAGTGACGGTGCCGACTACCTGAAAACCATCCCGGGATTCGCCATGGTGCGCAATGGCGGCACCAACGGCGACCCGGTCCTGCGCGGCATGTTCGGCTCACGACTGAACATCCTCACCGACGGCGGCATGATGCTCGGCGCCTGCCCTGGCCGGATGGATGCGCCCACCTCGTACATTTCACCGCAAACCTACGACAAGCTGACCGTCATCAAAGGCCCGCAAACCGTGCTCTGGGGGCCCGGCGCGTCGGCTGGCACCATCCTGTTCGACCGAGAGCCGGAAAGCTTCGGCGAACTCGGTACCCGGGTGAATGCCAGTGTGCTGGCCGGTTCCAATGGCCGGTTCGACAAGCTGGTGGACGCCGCTGCAGGCGGGGCACTGGGGTACGTGCGAGTCATCGGCAACACCGCGCACTCCGATGATTATCAGGACGGCAACAACGACACCGTCGCGTCGCGCTACGACAAATGGAATGGCGACGTCGCGGTCGGCTGGACCCCGGACGCCGACACCCTGCTGGAACTGACCGCCGGCAAGGGCGACGGCGAGGCCCGTTACGCCGGGCGCGGCATGGACGGTTCGCAGTTCAAGCGCGAAAGCCTCGGCCTGCGCTTCGAGAAGTCGAACATCAGCGATGTGCTGGAAAAGCTCGAAGCGCAGGTCTACTACAACTACGCCGACCACGTGATGGACAACTACACCCTGCGCACGCCATCCGGCACCGGCATGATGGCCGGCCCCATGGCGGCCAACGTCGACCGTCGCACCCTTGGCGCCCGCATCAAGGCCACCTGGCACTGGGCCGACGTGCAGTTGATCAGCGGCATCGACGCACAGACCAGCGAACACCGCGAACGCAGCGCCATGGGCGTCGACACCTACCAGGACCTGCCCTACACCAAGGACGCCGCCTTCCATAATTACGGGGTGTTCGGTGAGCTGACCTGGTATGCCGCCGAGCGTGACCGCTTGATCAGCGGCGTACGCCTGGACCGTGCCTCGGCCAAGGATTACCGGCAGACCATCGGTTCGGGAATGATGTCCCTGCCCAACCCGACGGCCAACGACACCCGCGCCGACACATTGCCCAGCGGATTCATTCGCTATGAACACGACCTGGCGGACAGCCCGACCACGCTGTACGCGGGCCTGGGGCACACCCAGCGTTTCCCGGATTACTGGGAGCTGTTTTCGCCAGACTCCGGTCCTGCCGGTTCGGTGAACGCCTTCGACTCGATCAAACCGGAGAAAACCACCCAGCTCGACGTCGGCCTGCAATACAGGACCGAAGACCTCGAAGCCTGGGCCTCGGCTTACGTCGGCCAGGTGCGCGATTACATCCTGTTCGACTACACGCCCGGCATGATGGGCACCACCTCGCAAGCCGAGAACATCGACGCGCGAATCATGGGCGGTGAATTGGGCGCGGCCTACCAGCTCACCGAGCACTGGAAAGCCGATGCGACCCTGGCCTACGCCTGGGGCAAGAACAGCAGCGATGGCAATGCGTTGCCGCAGATGCCGCCGCTGGACGCACGTTTCGGCCTGACTTACAGCCAGGACAATTGGAGCGCCGGGGCACTGTGGAGAGTGGTCGCCGCGCAAAACCGCATCGACCAGAACAAAGGCAACGTAGTCGGCAAGGACTTCAACAAGACCCCGGGATTCGGCGTGTTCTCGCTCAATGGCGCCTACCGGATCAACCAGCACTGGAAGGTCAGCAGCGGCGTCGACAACCTGTTTGGCAAGGCCTACGCCGAACACTTGAACCTGGCTGGCAACGCCGGTTTCGGCTACCCGGCCAATGACCCGCAAGCCATCAAGGAGCCGGGACGAACGCTCTGGACCCGAGTGGACATGAGTTTCTAACCCTCGAGGGCAACCCGCTCCCTCTGTGGGAGCGAGCTTGCCCGCGATCGGTTGCACAGCAACCGCACCAGACAACTAAAAAGATCCAAGCCAAGCGGAGCACACACGATGAAACAGCCCAAAGTGAATTTCTACAACCTGGCCTGGCGCTGGCATTTCTATGCCGGCCTGTTCGTTGCCCCCTTCATGGTGATGCTGGCCCTGACCGGCACTATTTACCTGTTCAAGCCGCAACTCGATTCATTGATGTACAGCAGCCTGCTCAACGTCCCGGCCGGCCATCACACGGTCCCGGCCGATGACCTGCTCAAGCGCGTGAAGAATGCGTATCCACAGGGCACCATCAAGCAGTACCTGCCACCGGTCAACGCCGAACGCAGTGCTCAGTTTGTCGTGCTCAATGGCGGCAATGAACTGAATGTGTTCGTCGACCCCTATCACGGCGACATCCTTGGCGAGCAAGATGCCAAGAAGAACCTGCAAGCCATCGCCCGTGCGATTCATGGCGAGCTGATGATCGGCACCGTGGGTGATCGACTCATCGAACTGGCGGCCGGATGGGGCGTGATGCTGGTGGTTTCCGGGATATTCCTGTGGTGGCCGCGCGGCCAGGCGGCGGGGATTTTGTGGCCACGCCTGAACAGTCGCGGACGGGTGCTGTGGCGTGACCTGCACGCCGTCACCGGGTTCTGGGGCGCTTCGTTGCTGCTGGTGATGCTGCTCAGCGGCATGACCTGGACAGGGTTCTGGGGCAAGCAATACGCCGAAGTGTGGAACGTGTTCCCGGCCGCGATGTGGGACAACGTGCCCAAGTCCGACGTCGAGGCACGCAGCCTCAACAGCGCCACGCGCCAGACCGTGCCTTGGGCCATGGAAAACACGCCGATGCCGATGTCCGGCGACCATGCCGAACACATGGCCCACGGTGATGCGCACACCGGCCCTGCGGCGCCGACCATCAGCCTGCAAGACGTACAGGACATCGCCGTCCAACGCGAGGTCGAACCCGGTTACAGCATCACCTTGCCGACCACCGCCACGGGTGTGTTCACCATCGCCGTGTTCGCTGATGACCCGCGCAATGACGCCACCCTGCATGTCGATCAGTACAGTGGCAAAGTCCTCGCCGACGTGCGCTTCGAACAGTACGGCGCCGTCGCCCGCGCCACGGAAATCGGCGTGATGCTGCACGAAGGCAAGATGTTCGGGGTGTTCAATCAGATCGTCGTACTGCTGATCTGCCTGATGATCCTGCTCAGCGCCGTCAGCGGCGTGGTGATCTGGTGGAAGCGTCGCCCGCAAGGAAAGTTCGGCGTGCCGCCACTGCGTCACGACCTGCCGAAATGGAAAACCGCGATGGTCATCATGTTCGCATTGGCCGTGGCGTTCCCGTTGGTGGGTGCATCGCTGGTGGTGGTCTGGGTGCTGGATCGCGTGCTGTTTTCGCGCCTGGGCCGGCAAACTGAATCAGCCTCATCTTCATCTTGAGACAGGCGAGATGCGCGGGGTTGTCAGCACTGTAGACTGCCCCGCGCATCACCCTGGCAGTTCCGGTTTTTCTTTCGGGCCCCTTCGCTGGCAAGCCAGCTCCCACAGAATTTGCACAACACCTGTGGGAGCTGGCTTGCCAGCGATGGGGCCAGTCGCATCATCGACGTAACAAGAGCCATTGCATGACCTCGCTTCACCTCAACAACATCACCTGGTCCCCCCTGGGCCACGGCCACTGTCATCACCAATTCCAGCTGCGTGATGCCTCGCTGCACGTGGCCGCCGGTGAATTCGTCGGTTTGATCGGCCCCAACGGCAGTGGCAAGACCAGCCTGTTGCGTTGCGCCTGGCGCTTCAGCAAACCGCAAAACGGCGAAGTCAGACTCGAGCATCACAACGTCTGGAAACAGTCGTCACGCTGGTGCGCGCAACGCATCGCCGTGGTCCTGCAAGAATTCCCCGAGGCCTTCGGCCTGACCGTGGACGAAGTGGTCGCCATGGGCCGTACGCCCCACAAAGGCCTGTTCGATGGCGACTCCCTCGAAGACCGACACCTCGTCACCCAGACCCTGGAATCGGTCGGCCTCAAGGGCTTCGAGGACCATGCCTTTTCCACTCTCTCCGGCGGTGAAAAACAACGGGTGATCCTCGCCCGGGCCCTGGCCCAGCAACCGCAGTTGCTGATCCTCGACGAGCCGACCAACCACCTCGACCCGCGCTATCAGCTGGAACTGTTGAGGTTGGTCAAGCGCCTGCAGATCGGCACCCTGGCCAGCATCCACGACCTCAATCTGGCCGCCGCATTTTGCGATCGGCTGTACGTGATCAATCACGGCCGCATCGTTGCCAGCGGCACGCCCAAAGACGTCCTCAACGCCGCGCTGTTGCGTAACGTGTTCGGCGTCGAAGCGCTGATCGATGAACACCCCTTGCACGGCTACCCACGAATCACCTGGATAACCCGACCATGATTTTGCGCTCCCTGCTGCGCTGCAGTTTCACCCTCGCTCTACTGCTGGGCAGCGCCCACGCCTTGGCCGAGGCCACGCAGTACCCGTTGACCATTCAGAGCTGCAACCGTGAGGTGACGTTCCAGCAGGCGCCGAAACACGCGGTCAGTCATGACATCAACATGACCCAAATGATGCTGGCCCTCGGCCTCAAGCCACAGATGGCCGGGTACAGCGGTGTGACCGGCTGGAAGGCGGTGACGCCTGAAATGCAGCCCCTTCTTGATGGCTTGCCGGAACTGGCGGCCAAGTACCCGTCGGTGGAAACCCTGCTCAATGCCAACGTCGATTTCTTCTTCGCTGGCTGGGATTACGGCATGCGCGTCGGTGGCGACCTCACGCCGCAAACCCTGCAGCCTTTGGGCATCAATGTGTATGAGCTGACCGAGTCCTGCGCCTTCGTAATGAAACGCCCGCCGGCCACGCTGGAAGACACTTACAACGACCTGCGCAACCTCGGCAGAATCTTCGATGTGCAGGATCGCGCCAACGCCTTGATCGGCGCCATGCAGGCGCGAGTCGCCGAGATCCGCAAGGGTCTGCCCGCCGATAAACCGCGGGTGTTCCTGTACGACAGCGGGGAAGACCGGGCCATGACCTCGGGCCGCCTCGGTATGCCGCAAGCCCTGATCGACGCCGCTGGCGGACGAAACGTGCTCGACGATGTCGAGGCAAGCTGGACGAGGGTCAACTGGGAAACCGTGGTCGAGCGCAATCCACAGGTGATCGTGATCGTCGACTACAGCGAGATCACCGCCGATCAGAAGATCCGGTTTTTGCTCAACAACAAAGCCCTGCAATCAGTGGACGCGATCAAGCACCGGCGCTTCATCGTCATTCCCTACGTACAGGCCACACCGGGGATCGACAACGTGCTCGCCGTCGCCACCCTGGCCAAGGGCTTGCACCGCGAATGATCAAACGTCGCTACCCCTGGTTGCTGATCGCGCTCGGCGCGCTGTTGCTGATGTCGGCTGTGATGTCACTGGGTTTCGGGCCGGCGCGGGTGCCGCTGGACGTCGTCTGGCGGATTCTGCTGCACAAGCTCTGCGGCCTCGGCCTACCCGACTGGAGCACCGGGCAGGAACACATTGTCTGGCTGATCCGCGTGCCGCGGATGTTGCTCGGCGCGCTGGTCGGTGCCGGATTGGCTTTGATCGGCGCGGTGCTGCAAGCGGTGACGCGCAATCCGCTGGCCGACCCGCATCTGCTGGGCGTGACCTCCGGAGCGACCTTGGGCGCGGTGATCGTGGTGTTGCATGTGGGTGAAATCGTCGGCCTGCTGACCTTGCCCATCGCGGCGTTTATCGGCGCCTTGTTGAGCATGCTGTTGGTGCTGATGATCGCCAACCGCCAGGGTCGGCTGGACAGTGATCGCCTGCTGCTGTGTGGCGTGGCGGTGTCCTTCGTGATGATGGCGATGGCCAACTTGCTGCTGTTCATGGGCGATCACCGCGCCAGTTCGGCGGTGATGTTCTGGATGCTCGGCGGGCTCGGATTGGCGCGCTGGGAATTGCTCGCGGTGCCGGCCGCCAGCGTTTTGCTGGGGTTGCTGTTGCTGCTCGGCATGGCCCGGCCGTTGAACGCGCTGATGGCCGGTGAACAAACCGCCGTGACGCTGGGGCTGAATGCGCGAACGGTCCGGTTGCGGGTGTTCGTGATCGCCTCGCTGATGACTGGCGTGCTGGTGTCCATCAGCGGTTCCATCGGCTTTGTCGGGCTGATGGTGCCGCACATTGGGCGGCGACTGGTCGGGGCCGAGCATCGGCGGTTGCTGCCGGTGTGCGTACTGCTGGGCAGCGTATTTCTGGTGTGGGTCGATGTTGCTGCGCGGACAATGATCGCCCCCGAAGACTTGCCCATCGGCGTTGCCACCGCAGCGATTGGCGGCTTGTTCTTTATCGGTTTGATGCGTCGTCGCTGACCACACGGCTACGCCCCAATCTGGCGCACCCTGCGCACCAAGGTGCCCGACACGATCCTTCATGGTGCGCCATCAACCCGCGCAACCGCTCTAAACCGACATTTCCCTGCCTTTTCCCGACCGGGCACAGCCCTTGCTAAAGACCCTTCAGTAGTCCGCATCTGCCAACCAAGAAAATTCATAAGTTCATGGAGATCGCACAATGAAGCGTCGTAGCTTGATCAAGGCTTTCACACTCTCGGCATCGATTGCCGCGATGGGCATGACCTGGACTGTCCAGGCCGCCGAGACCATCAAGGTGGGCATTTTGCATTCGTTGTCCGGGACCATGGCGATCTCCGAAACATCGCTCAAGGACATGGCGCTGATGACCATCGACGAGATCAACGCCAAGGGTGGCGTGAACGGCAAGATGCTGGAACCGGTGGTGGTGGACCCGGCATCGAACTGGCCGCTGTTCGCCGAGAAAGGCCGTCAGTTGCTGACCCAGGACAAGGTCGCCGTGGTGTTCGGTTGCTGGACGTCCGTATCGCGCAAATCGGTATTGCCGGTGTTCGAGGAACTCAACGGCCTGCTGTTCTACCCGGTGCAGTACGAAGGTGAAGAGATGTCGCCGAACGTGTTCTACACCGGCGCCGCGCCGAACCAGCAGGCGATCCCGGCCGTGGAATACCTGATGAGCGAAGAAGGTGGCAGCGCCAAGCGTTACTTCCTGCTCGGCACCGACTACGTCTACCCACGCACCACCAACAAAATCCTGCGCTCGTTCCTGCATTCCAAAGGCGTGGCGGACAAAGACATCGAAGAGGTCTACACCCCGTTCGGTCACAGCGATTACCAGACCATCGTCGCCAACATCAAGAAATTCTCCGCCGGTGGCAAGACCGCCGTTATCTCGACCGTCAACGGCGACTCCAACGTGCCGTTCTATAAAGAACTGGCCAACCAGGGCCTCAAAGCCACCGACGTACCGGTCGTGGCGTTCTCGGTGGGCGAAGAAGAACTGCGCGGCATCGACACCAAGCCGTTGGTGGGCAACCTCGCGGCGTGGAACTACTTCGAGTCGGTGGAGAACCCGGTGAACAAAAAGTTCGTCGATGACTGGAAAGCCTACGCCAAGAAACACAACCTGCCGGGCGCGGACAAAGCGGTGACCAACGACCCGATGGAAGCCACTTATGTCGGCATCCACATGTGGGCCCAGGCCGCTGAAAAAGCCAAGTCGACCGACGTCGACAAAGTCCGCGAAGCCCTCGCCGGCCAGACGTTCGCCGCGCCGTCCGGCTACACCCTGACCATGGACAAGACCAACCACCACCTGCACAAGCCGGTAATGATCGGCGAGATCCAGGCCGATGGTCAGTTCAACGTGGTCTGGCAGACCGAAGGCCCGATCCGCGCCCAGCCGTGGAGCCCGTTCATTCCGGGCAATGACAAGAAGCCGGAGTATGCGGTGAAGAGCAACTAAGCCATTGGAGGTCGGGCCCGGCATGCAGGTCCGACACAAATCCCTGTGGGAGCTGGCTTGCCTGCGATGCAGACGACTCGATGTACCTGATGCACCGAGGTGACGCCATCGCTGGCAAGCCAGCTCCCACATTGTCCGCGTCAAGGCGACTCTCTATGCCCACTGCCCTTTACCGCTTCATCCTCGCCATCGCACTCCTGCTGCCCATGGCCACCCACGCCGGCGACGCCGAAGACTTCGTCGCCGCCAATCCCGTGCAACAGGCCAAACTGCTGGAAGCCTGGGCCGCGCAGCCCGATCCGGCCCGCATCGAACTGATCAACGCCCTGCAACAAGGTGAATTGACTATCGATGGCCAGCCGAAAACCCTGCGCCTGAACAACCGTCTGCGGGGCCTGATCGACACCGCGCTGGCCAGCCATCAACTGCTCGCCGCCGACGCCAGACTCCGTCTGGCCGCCGCGCAGCAATTGCAAAAAAGCGCCAAACCCGCGCAACTGAAATTCCTCGACCAGCAACTGGCCGGCGAAAAGGACGAAACCGTTCACGCGGCCCTCAGCCTGGCCCTGGCCAATCTGCAACTGGTCGACACCGACCCGGCCGTGCGCCTCGCCGCAGTGCGACTGCTGGGTGAAACCGGCGATCCGCTGGCCCGCACCCGCCTCGAAAGCTTGCTGGAACCGGGCGTCGAAACCGATGCCAACGTGCGCACCGCCGCCGAAACCAGCCTGGCTCAAGTCAAACGCAAACTGCTGGTCGGCGAGTTGCTCGGCCAGGCCTTCAGCGGCATGTCACTGGGCTCGATCCTGCTGTTGGCCGCGCTGGGCCTGGCGATCACTTTCGGCCTGCTCGGCGTGATCAACATGGCCCACGGCGAGATGCTGATGCTCGGGGCGTACTCGACCTACGTGGTGCAGTTGATGTTCCAGCGTTTCGCCCCGCAGGCCATCGAGTTCTATCCGCTGATCGCCTTGCCGGTGGCGTTTTTCGTCACGGCGGCCATTGGCATGGCCCTGGAGCGCACGGTGATTCGTCACCTCTATGGCCGCCCACTGGAAACACTGCTCGCCACCTGGGGCATCAGCCTGATGCTGATTCAGCTGGTGCGATTGCTGTTCGGCGCGCAGAACGTCGAAGTGGCCAACCCGGCCTGGCTGTCGGGCGGGATTCAAGTGCTGCCCAATCTGGTGCTGCCGTACAACCGCATCGTCATCATCGCCTTCGCGCTGTTTGTGGTGGTGCTGACCTGGCTGCTGCTGAACAAGACCCGACTGGGCCTGAACGTGCGCGCCGTCACCCAGAACCGCAACATGGCCGCCTGCTGCGGCGTGCCCACCGGGCGCGTGGACATGCTCGCCTTCGGCCTCGGTTCGGGCATCGCCGGCCTCGGTGGCGTGGCCCTGAGCCAGATCGGCAACGTCGGCCCGGACCTCGGCCAGAGCTACATCATCGACTCGTTCCTGGTGGTGGTGCTCGGCGGCGTCGGGCAACTGGCCGGCAGCGTGCTGGCGGCGTTTGGCTTAGGGATTGCCAACAAGATTCTCGAACCGCAGATCGGTGCCGTGCTCGGCAAGATCCTCATCCTCGCGCTGATCATTCTGTTCATCCAGAAACGTCCGCAAGGCCTCTTCGCACTCAAAGGACGGGTGATCGACTGATGAACCAGCCCCTGCTCGTTACCGCGACACAAAAAGCCGGCCCGACCGTCACGATTGCCGTGGGTGCGGTGATCCTCGTGCTGCTACTCGCATTGCCACTGCTGTCGCTGTTGTCTGCCGACAGCGCCTTTCACGTCTCGGCCTACACGCTGACCCTGGTGGGCAAAATCCTCTGCTACGCCATCGTCGCCCTGGCGCTGGATCTGGTCTGGGGTTACGCCGGGTTGCTGTCCCTCGGCCATGGCTTGTTCTTCGCCCTGGGCGGTTATGCGATGGGCATGTACCTGATGCGCCAGGCTTCGGGCGATGGCCTGCCGGCGTTCATGACCTTCCTGTCCTGGACCGAACTGCCCTGGTTCTGGACCGGCACCAGCAGCTTTCTCTGGACCCTGTGCCTGGTGGTGCTGGCGCCGGGGCTACTGGCGCTGGTGTTCGGTTTCTTCGCCTTCCGCTCGCGGATCAAGGGCGTGTATTTCTCGATCATGACCCAGGCCCTGACCTTCGCCGGCATGCTGTTGTTCTTCCGCAACGAAACCGGTTTTGGCGGCAACAACGGCTTCACCAACTTCCGCACGATCCTCGGTTTCGGCATCACCGAACCGGGCACCCGCGCCGTGCTGTTTTTCGCCACGGTGCTGTTGCTGGTAGCCAGCCTGTTCATTGGCTGGCGCCTGGCGCAAAGCAAGTTCGGCCGGGTGCTGACCGCACTGCGCGATGCGGAAAACCGCCTGATGTTCTGCGGCTACGATCCACGGGGCTTCAAGCTGTTCGTGTGGGTGCTCAGCGCGGTGTTGTGTGGCCTGGCCGGTGCGTTGTACGTGCCGCAAGTGGGCATCATCAACCCCAGTGAAATGTCGCCGACCAACTCCATCGAAGCGGCGGTCTGGGTGGCACTGGGTGGTCGCGGCACGCTGATCGGCCCGCTGCTCGGTGCCGGCGTGGTCAACGGCATGAAGAGCTGGTTCACCGTGGCGTTCCCTGAGTACTGGCTGTTCTTCCTCGGCGCGCTGTTCATCGTCGTGACCCTGTACCTGCCCAAGGGCGTGATCGGTTTGCTGAAGAAAAGAGGTGAACAATGAGAGTCACTGCGACGGCTGAATTCATGCTCGAGCCAGCCTTTTTCCCCGTGGAGCCCAACAAGGACGCCGGCACCAGCCGCGACTCGATCGGCCTCGGCCAGCGCGCCGGCAAAGGCCTCAATACCCGGCACGGCACCATCCTGACCCTGGAAGACATCAGCGTCAGCTTCGATGGCTTCCGCGCACTGAACAACCTGAACCTGTACATCGGCGTCGGCGAGTTGCGCTGCATCATCGGCCCCAACGGCGCGGGCAAGACCACGCTGATGGACGTGATCACCGGCAAGACCCGTCCCAGCCACGGCAAGGCCTGGTTCGGCGAAACCCTGGACCTGACGCAGATGAGCGAAGTGCAGATCGCCCAGGCCGGCATTGGTCGCAAGTTCCAGAAGCCCACGGTGTTCGAGGCACTGAGCGTGTTCGAGAACCTGGAACTGGCGCAGAAAACCGACAAGTCGGTATGGGCCAGCCTGCGCGCGCGGCTCAATGGCGAGCAGAAGGATCGCATCGCCGAAGTGCTCGACACCATCCGCCTGACCACGTCGGTCAATCGCCCCGCCGGTTTGCTCTCTCACGGCCAGAAGCAGTTCCTGGAAATCGGCATGTTGCTGATGCAGGACCCGCAACTGCTGCTGCTCGACGAACCGGTGGCGGGCATGACTGACGCCGAAACCGAATTTACCGCCGAACTGTTCAAACGCCTGGCCGGCAAGCATTCCCTGATGGTGGTGGAACACGACATGGGCTTCGTCGGCTCGATTGCCGACCACGTCACCGTGTTGCACCAGGGCAGCGTGCTGGCCGAAGGCTCACTGGAGCAGGTGCAGGATAACGAGCGGGTGATCGAGGTGTATCTCGGTCGATAGGCCTGCAAATACATAACCTGTGGGAGCTGGCTTGCCTGCGATGAGGCCGGAACATCCGACACTTTTGTTGAATGACACACCGCCATCGCGGGCAAGCCCGCTCCCACAGGGATCAAGGAGAAACAAACGAATGTTGCACGTTGAAAAACTGCACCAGTACTACGGCGGAAGCCACATCCTGCGCGGCCTGACGTTTGACGTGAAGGTCGGCGAGGTCACCTGCCTGCTCGGGCGTAACGGCGTGGGCAAAACCACCCTGCTCAAGTGCCTGATGGGCCTGCTGCCGGCCAAAGAGGGCGCGGTGAATTGGGAAGGCAAGCCGATCACCACATTCAAGCCGCATCAACGGGTGCATGCCGGCATCGCCTACGTGCCCCAGGGCCGGGAGATTTTCGGGCGCCTGACCGTGGAAGAAAACCTGCTGATGGGTCTCTCGCGCTTTCCCGGCTCCGAAGCCAAAGAAGTGCCAGCGTTCATCTACGAGTTGTTCCCGGTGCTGCTGCAAATGAAGCAGCGACGCGGCGGTGATCTGTCCGGCGGGCAACAGCAGCAGCTCGCGATCGGCCGGGCGCTGGCCAGCCGCCCACGCCTGTTGATTCTCGACGAGCCCACCGAAGGCATCCAGCCGTCGGTGATCAAGGAAATCGGTGCAGTGATCAAGAAGCTCGCGGCCCGCGGCGACATGGCGATTTTGCTGGTGGAACAGTTCTACGACTTCGCCGCCGAACTGGCCGATCAATACCTGGTGATGTCGCGGGGCGAGATCGTGCAACAGGGTCGTGGTGAAAATATGGAAGCCGAGGGTGTACGCGGTCTGGTTACGATCTAATCTGTAGCGTCCTAACGATAATTAAAAAACATGAATCTACCTGCCTCTCTTTTGTTCACGCCCAGTTGGCACGCCGAGCTCGAATTGGCCTACGCCCGGTTCGGCGATACCTCGCGCCCGGTGCTGCGCCGCCACAAGGGCCCGCTGCGTGTACAAAAACATTTGTATGCCGAAGGACCTGAAGTCTGCCAACACATCATCGTCCACCCGCCCGGTGGAATCGCCGGCGGTGATCGGCTGGAGATTTCGGCCAGCGTCGAACGCGATGCCTGGGCGCAGATCACCAGTCCCGGCGCGGCCAAGTGGTATCGCGCCGCCGGCCCCGCTTATCAGCAATTGACATTGCGGGTGGCGGCCGGTGCGACACTGGAATGGTTGCCCCAGGAAACGATCATCTTCAGTGCGGCGCAGGCTGAGCTCAGCACCGCCATCGACCTTGAAGGCGATGCGCGGCTGTTCTACTGGGACGTCGTGGCCCTGGGTCGCCCGGCCAGCGGCGAACGTTTCGACCTCGGACACTTTCAGGCGCAACTGGATATCCGCCGCGACGGCCAGTTGCTCTGGCACGAACGCCAGCGCATTGTCGGGGCTGATGGTTTGCTCGACTCACCGATTGGCCTGGACGGACAACCGGTGTTCGCCACCCTGTTGGTGACCGGGGAAATCGAGAGTGACTTGCTGGAACGCTGCCGCTCGCTGCCCCATGCCGTGCGCGGGGATCTGACGCAATTGCCGGGGCTGTTGGTCGCCCGGTGCCTGGCCAGCGAAGCGCTGCTGGCCCGTGGCTGGCTGATTGATGTGTGGAGGTTGCTGCGCCCGGCACTGCTTGGCCGCGAAGCCATGCCACCGCGAATCTGGAACACCTGAACACCGATCCCCGTGGGAGCTTTTGCCGGCCTTGAGGTCCCCATCGCTGGCAAGCCAGCTCCCACCGGGGTCGTGTTGATGTACCCGAATACCTTTTTAATCTGCCCTGATGGATTGCACCAATGGACCTGACCCCACGCGAAAAAGACAAGCTACTGATCTTCACCGCCGGCCTGGTGGCCGAGCGGCGTTTGGCCCGCGGCGTAAAACTCAATTACCCGGAGGCCATGGCCTACATCTCCGCCGCGCTGCTCGAAGGTGCCCGCGATGGCCAGACCGTGGCCGAGTTGATGCACTACGGCACCACCCTGCTCAGCCGTGAGCAAGTGATGGAAGGCATTCCGGAAATGATCCCGGAGATCCAGGTCGAAGCGACCTTCCCCGACGGCACCAAACTGGTCACCGTCCATCAACCGATCGCCTGAGACCACGCCATGACTTACCACATCCGCGATGCGGTACATGCCGACCTGCCGGCCATCCGCGATATCTACAACGACGCCGTGCTCAACACCACGGCCATCTGGAACGAACAGGCCGTGGACCTGGGCAATCGCCAGGCCTGGTTCAGCGCCCGGCAATCCCAGGCCTACCCGATCCTGGTGATCGTCAACGCCGAAAACCACGTGCTGGGCTACGCTTCATTCGGCGACTGGCGGCCTTTTGATGGCTTCCGTCACACCGTCGAACACTCGGTTTACGTACGCAGCGACCAGCGCGGCCATGGCCTCGGTCCACGGTTGATGGAGGTACTGATCGAACGCGCCAGGGAATGCGGCAAACACGTGATGGTCGCCGCCATCGAAAGCGGCAACGCTGCGTCCATTCGCCTGCATGAGCGCACCGGCTTCGTGATCACCGGGCAGATGCCTCAGGTGGGCACCAAATTCGGTCGCTGGCTGGACCTGACCTTTATGCAACTGACCCTCAATCCTGGCGCGCAACCACCGAGCGCCAACAAGGAGTGATACCCGATGAACCCCGCCCAACTGCGACGCGTCAATGTTGAAAGCTTTGCGCACTATCGTCAGGGTTTGATTGATCTGCTGCTCGACGCCGTGGGCTATGGCGCCAGCGTCGGTTTCATGGCCGACCTGGACGCGACTCAGGCCCGCGCGTACTTCGATGAGGTTCAGGAAAACCTGAACAAGGGCCATGTGCTGCTGTGGGTGGTGGTCAAGGACGAACAAGTGCAGGCCAGCGTGCAACTGATCCTGTGCCAGAAAGCCAACGGCCTGAACCGTGCCGAGGTGCAAAAGCTGCTGGTGCGCGAACACGCGCGGCGCCGGGGGCTGGGCCAACAGTTGATAAACGCTCTGGAACAAGCGGCCCTGCAGCACAAGCGCGGCATGCTCTACCTCGATACCGAAGCCGGCTCCGTGGCGGAAGATTTCTACAAGGCCCTGGGCTACACCCGCGCCGGCGAAATCCCCGACTACGCCTGCGACCCGAGCGGGCGCTACAAGCCGACCGCCCTCTACTACAAGATTCTCCAAGGAGCCCATTGATGATTCCCGGTGAATACCAGATCCAGCCCGGCGACATCGAACTCAACGCTGGCCGTCGCACCCTGAGCCTGACCGTGGCCAATAGCGGCGACCGGCCGATCCAGGTCGGCTCGCACTACCACTTTTTCGAAACCAATGACGCCCTGACCTTCGACCGCACCGCCAGTCGTGGCATGCGCCTGAACATTCCCGCCGGCACCGCCGTGCGCTTCGAGCCGGGGCAGAGCCGGGAAGTCGAGCTGGTCGACCTGGCCGGGCATCGGCGGGTGTTCGGCTTTGCCGGGCGGATCATGGGTGATCTCGACTGACAGGTTCACCTGTGGCGAGGGAGCTTGCTCCCGCTCGAGTGCGCAGCGCTCGCCAAGCCAAACAATTCAGTGTGCCTGACGAAACCCGATTGACGGCTTCAGGGCTGCTGCGCAGCCCAGCGGGAGCAAGCTCCCTCGCCACAATGGATCGCAGGTTGCCACTCATCATTTACAAGGCAAACGAATGAAAATCTCCCGTCAGGCCTACGCCGACATGTTCGGCCCCACCGTCGGCGACAAGGTACGCCTGGCCGACACCGACCTGTGGATCGAAGTGGAAAAAGACTTCACCACCTACGGCGAAGAAGTGAAGTTCGGCGGCGGCAAAGTGATCCGCGATGGCCAGGGCCAGAGCCAGCTGCTCGCCGCCGACGTCGTCGACACCCTGATCACCAACGCGCTGATCATCGACCACTGGGGCATCGTCAAGGCCGACGTCGGCCTCAAGGACGGGCGTATCGCCGCGATCGGCAAGGCCGGCAACCCCGATGTCCAGCCCGATGTCACCATCGCCATTGGCGCCGGTACCGAAGTCATCGCCGGCGAAGGCATGATCCTCACCGCCGGCGGCATCGACACACACATTCATTTCATCTGCCCGCAGCAGATCGAAGAAGCGCTGATGAGCGGCGTCACCACCATGATCGGCGGCGGCACCGGGCCGGCCACCGGCACCAATGCCACCACCTGCACGTCCGGCCCGTGGCATCTGGCGCGGATGCTTCAAGCCGCCGATGCCTTCCCGATGAACATCGGCCTGACCGGCAAAGGCAACGCCAGCCTGCCGGGGCCGTTGATCGAGCAGGTCAAGGCCGGTGCCATCGGCCTCAAGCTGCACGAGGATTGGGGCACCACGCCGGCGAGCATCGACAACTGCCTGAGCGTTGCCGACCAGTACGATGTGCAGGTGGCGATCCACACCGACACCCTCAACGAATCCGGCTTCGTCGAAACCACCCTCGCCGCCTTCAAGGGCCGCACCATCCACACCTACCACACCGAAGGCGCGGGCGGCGGCCATGCCCCGGATATCATCAAGGCCTGTGGTTTCGCCAACGTGCTGCCGAGCTCCACCAACCCGACCCGGCCGTTCACCCGCAACACCATCGACGAACACCTCGACATGCTGATGGTCTGCCATCACCTGGACCCGAGCATTGCCGAAGACGTGGCCTTCGCCGAAAGCCGCATCCGCCGCGAGACGATTGCCGCCGAAGACATCCTCCACGACCTGGGTGCATTCTCGATGATCAGCTCCGACAGCCAGGCCATGGGCCGGGTCGGCGAAGTCATCACCCGCACCTGGCAAACCGCCGACAAGATGAAAAAACAGCGCGGCCCGCTGCCCGGCGACGGTGAAGGCAACGACAACTTCCGCGCCAAGCGCTACATCGCCAAATACACCATCAACCCGGCGATCACCCATGGCATCAGCCATGAAGTGGGCTCGGTGGAAGTCGGCAAATGGGCGGACCTGGTGCTCTGGCGTCCGGCGTTCTTCGGGGTCAAACCGACGCTGATCCTCAAGGGCGGCGCCATCGCGGCCAGCCTGATGGGTGACGCCAACGCTTCGATTCCGACGCCGCAACCGGTGCACTACCGCCCGATGTTCGCAAGCTACGGCGGCTCGTTGCACGCCACCAGCATGACCTTCATCAGCCAGGCCGCACAGGCCGCCGGCCTGCCCGAAGCCCTGGGCCTGAAGAAAAAAATCGCCGTGGTCAAAGGCTGTCGCCAGGTGCAGAAAACCGACCTGATCCACAACGACTACCTGCCGAACATCGACGTCGACCCGCAGACCTATCAGGTCAAGGCCGACGGCGTGTTGTTGTGGTGTGAACCGGCGGATGTGTTGCCGATGGCGCAGCGGTATTTCCTGTTCTGAAGGTGAGCGGCTCGCCCAATAAAAACCCGAGGTGGGTGACCGCCATCGGGTTTTCTTTTTCTGCCGGATGCGTCAGCTGGCCCGGCCTTGTTGCCGGGCGATGATCGCGGCAATGGCGCTGATGGACAGCAGGTCATCCGAGGCATTGGCAAGGGAGGCAGCTGCGCGCAGGTTAGCAGACCGATGAGCCAAGAAATCGGCGCGCCGAAGCGCCCTGCGCACAGCCACCATCAAGTGCAGGGATGGGATACCTGACTGACAGAGGCAGTGTGCGTCTTGACATCAACGGGCTGCTAATCCCGACCACTGATGGGCAGTGGCCGCAAAACAATAGAGATCCGCACCAAGGCGCACAAGCCGGCGGATTCTGGCGCAACTGTAGGCAACGGCACAAGCTTTTGTAGCCCGAATGAAGGCATGCTGACAGCGCTTAAACAAACCCATCGAGCACCGTTTAACCGACGGAAAAGAAACGTTTAGAAATGATGAAAACTCTTGAAAAATCGAGGAAGCATCCGACGTCTTTTTAGGGTTGGCCGTCGGAAGTCAGAGGGGTAGCGTGGCCACTCCAGACCTTTCACGGAGACTCACCATGCCCAATGCCACCGACACACCCGCTGGATCAGCCCCTCAAAACACCGATGCGCACCTCTGCACGCCGGCAAGAAAGCTACACCCCGCCGTCGACCGCGCACTGGACTATTACCTCAAACCCGACATCCCGGTGACGGCCGCCACGCGTACGCCCCGCACCATTTTTGTCGTTGCACCGGACGTCGACAACGAAACGCTGTTGGCCCATGCCTGCGAGTCATTGGCGTCGGCGAGTGTGATGGCGAGTGAATTTGCAGGGATGCTGGACGGTGCGAACCGCAACGCCATGCTGGCGCTTCAGCAAGTGATCATGCTCAGTGAGCTGGCGGTGAATCGGGTACTGGATAATCGCGCGTGAACCCGAAAAAGCGCTGTCCGTTCAGAACGAGCACCGTATCTGTGGCGAGGGAGCTTGTCGGATCGCCGCCCGGAGCAGGCTCGCTCGCCACAGGTTACTGATTGCTCGTTCTACCTCTTGAATGAACGTTCTGGTTCGCGGTTATTGAGCGGGCTCAAGCTCAAGCCGCGGTAATCGGGCACGTTCGATCGCTTGTTGAGTGATCGATTTCAACGTTTGCCGGATCTGCCGGTCGATGTCGGTCAACGCCTTGATGTAGTCCTCATCGCTCATGACCTGCCCTTCGCTGAAGGCGTTTTCGTCGCGGTTCAACTCACGGCAAAGCGCCTTGATCTCCACGTCCAGGTCCGCCCTGGCGGCCGGTTCCACAGTCTCTGACCGACGCTGCAGCACATCCTGCAACTCCGTGGTCGCGTCGATCTGTCGCTTCAAACTGTCCAGTTCACCACCGCTGGAAGACTCCAGCCAGGTTTTCCACAGAGGCTGTTCAAGGATTCGGTCCGTGAGCAAGTCCCCCTCCTCCAGCGCCACGATTCGCCGGAACGCCGCGTCGATCATCTCCTTGGTCACACCGGCGATCTTGCGGAACTGCATGCCCCGGGCCTGCCACGGCAAATCCAGGCGCTGGGCCAGATCCGTCATGTACGCCAGGTGCACTTCCACTTCATCGATAGTGCCCGTGACATTGCCCTGGTCGTCGAGTCGCCGGAACCGCTCCCCAGCCGCCAGTCGTGACGCCACCCGTTGGCGGGCGATGGCGCCGAGCTCGTCGAGCCGCGACTTGCCCTGGGCCAACTCCAGCAGCCGAGTTTCGATCAGGTCCGCGCTGCCCAGGGCGTAGGCCTCATGAATCAGCACCTGCAGGCCCATGGCGTTGAACAGTTGCGTACCGCCGTCCACACATTCGGTGGGTGTTGCGGCCTCGTTGAACAGTTTGACCCGCAGCTCGCTGTCCTTGGCCATGGCTTCGAGCATGCGCCAGACCTTGGCGGTCAGGTCCGTCTTGTAGGCATCGCCCGCCGTGAAGTCGGCCGATTGAGTGAGTTTGCGGATTTCATTGAAGAACGGCACCGAGTCGAACTCATCCTCGACCTCGTTCCAGAATTCCTGTTTTTCCTGCCATTGCCGTTCGGTCATGCCCATCCACCAGTCGGCGCTGTCGAGCGTGCCGCGCGGCGGGTACGGTCGGTCAGGGTCCATGCCCACTGACTCGATGTAGGACTTGAGGGTGGCGAGGTTATCCGGCGAAATCCAGCGCGGCTCACGGCTGATCAAGGTGCGCGCCAGCAGTTCGGCGCGAAACGAACCGGGTGCGACCTCCGGGATCCGGGTGATCGGGTTGTGTCGCAGGTCGAGGTAAATACTGCGCGGCCGCGACTGGGAAAACAGTCCGACGGGCCAACTGTCCAGGCCTGTTTCATTGAGCAAGATGACCTGCAATTGCGGCATCCGACTGATGTTTGGCGTGAGCTTCAACGGGTTGCCCCGCAAGCCCAGCGACCGCAGATGCACCAGCCTTTTCAGGCGATCCACCGCCAATGCATCCAGTTCGATACGATTTTCATTGAAGGACAGGTCGGTGAGATGACTCATCTCGCTGATGGCCTCGGGAACGGCGGTCAGCAGGTTGTCTTGCAGGTTGAGATAACGCACCCGGCGAAACGAGGCGAGAAACCCCAGGTGCTCGTTGCGCAACTCGCCGCTACGCAGGCTCAGGCTGGTGACGTGATCGAAGTTGGCCTCCAGTTTCGGCAGCGTCTCAAGGATCCGACGGATCAAAGGAAAATCGTCGAGCTGCAGCCATTGCGGGCGCACCGCCCCCGTCACTTGCACGCCCTCGGGTCCGGTGCGCTGCCAGCATTGCCGGATCGCCTTGTAGAAACGCTCGCGGGCGCGCATTTCGGCAATCCCTGACGGCGTGAAACGGAAGGACGCCGTTGGTGAGTTCATCCAGTTTTGCATCGTCCGGTTCAACCGATCGAACTCGGCCTCCAGCGCAGTCAGGCGATCATGGGGCGAACCACCGTTCTGAGTGAACTCGGTCAACAGTGTTTCGATTTCGTCCTGGCTAAAGCCCGGATACAACGAGCGCGCCCGGCGCCGCAATCCCATGCCGCGCGGGACCTGCGCATAACCCGGCATGCCACCGCGCAAGCGCATGACGTTCGGGTCGTAGGACGGTTTGAGCAGCGGGTTGTCCCGCAGGATCGGCTCCAACATGGCTCGATCCAAAGGCTGTGCCTTCACCGCGCGCTCAAGCCCTGCCGCGTCATGGATTTCATAACCCAGGGCGATGCGCTGTGGGTCGGGTAAGGCGTGCAATACGGCGGCATAAAGCGAGTCAGCACCGTGCAGGTGTTGATTGAGTGCGTCCCGTGCTTCATACCGGCCATCCTCCCCCCGGATCAGCACTTTGCGGATCGGCGCGTCATCCGGGCCGAGACTGTCGTGCAGCCGCCCTGAAAATGAATAGTCCCTTATCTCCAGGCGCAGGTCTGCAGGCCAGCCAGGCAGGGCCGCCAGAGAGTGCAACTCAAGGCGCTCGGTGTCGGTGTTGTGCAGTTCGTCGAGGTACAGGCCCTCATAGGCGCGCGCCACTCGCAACTGGTGCGCCGCTTCTCCAGCCTGTTGGGACAACCTCAAGGGCACGCGTTTTTTCTCGGCCAGGTGTTTCAGGTCCGAGGGGTCTGCATGATCCAGCAGCGCTTGCGCCACGCTGGTCGACAGCGACGACTCGTCGCCCTTGAGCAAGCTCACACGGGCATCGTCTGCACGCTCCCGGCGCTCGTACAGTTTGTCGAACAGACGCTTTTTACTGCCCCGCGCCTGATCGGCCAGGCGATCGCGCAAGGCCTTGGTGCGCGCCTTCGCATCCCCGGCAAACCACTGCCCGAGCATTTCGCGAAGGGCCTGTTCGTCCACGAACCCGACCACCCGTTCCGGCAGCGCACCACCCAGCAAATCCTGCCAGGTCAGCTGCAAGGTGTCGGCCGGCAACGCATCGGCATAGCCCTCCTTGATCACCGCCCCCGACAGGCCCGGCCCCTCGAACACTTCGATGGCCTTGCCCTCGGGCCAGCCCGGCAGTTCAGTCATGAAGCGCACGGCATAATCGGCCCAATCCTGACCGATTCGACCGGCCAGTATCTGATCTGCGCACGCTTCGGCTTCGGCGTACGCCTTGAAGCGCTTGAGGGTATCGGTCAGCAGGGCCGGTGCGGCTTCGTGTTCCACGTGCAGCCGGCGCAACACATTTTCGTGAACGCCACTGGCGGTCAGAATCTGCTCCAGGGTTTGATCCGTGAAGCCATCCACCGAGGCGCCCAAACGCTTGAGCAATTGGCGCCGATCCCATTCCAGCGGCTGATCGAGCTCAGTCTTCCACAGGCCCGCGCCGTTATGCTCCAGCAAGGGCTGATAGGCGTTAGCGCGGGAGGGGTGTTGCAGGCGAGGCTGGCCCGTGTTCGGGTCCTGTTTGACTTCGTAGCATTTGTCATCGATGCGCAGCAGGTCCTGCTCCTGATGCCGGTACAAGCCCTTTTCACCGACGACGGCCTCCTTGGGCAAGGTGACCGACTGTTCATACGGCGTCAGGTCCGGATTCCACAACCGCGGCTTGCCCGCGACCTCCACGGGCTTGAGCCCTTCGACGAAGGGCGAGACCTTGATCGGCGTCAGCTGGCCGGCTGGCACCCCATGGCCGGCGCCCATCAGCGCCAACTGTGCAAAGTTGATCAGTACGCCATTGAAGTAGGCAGTGGCCTCTTCCTTGTCACCTTTGCTCCAGTCTTCGATACCCTCGGCCACTTCGGCGAGCATCTGCGCAATCATGATGCCCAGCATCGCTTCGCCCAGACCCGGCACCAGCATCGCGGCAAAGTTGAAGAGGTTCCAGCCGATGTCCAGGTAACTGGTCAGGCGCTTGAAGCGGGCGTTGGCGTCCTCGTCGTCGGTGGGCACCGCGATGCGTCGGGCATCGGCGATGGCCTTGTCGCGGCGTTCAATGAACAGGGTCGCCCACAGATCGCCTGTGATCTGGTTGGTGATGGGTTCTGCATCGGGATTCTCGACCGCCGTTTCACGCCACCACGGCCCCATGTCCAGCGGCTCGCGTTGTTGCCAGGTAACCGTTTTGAGGCGTTCGTTGACCCGGCTGAAAAACAGCCCCTTGTCCTTTTGCGCCACGAACCGGCTGAAAAAGGCCTGGTATTGCGAGTCGCGCAGCTGTCCGATCAGGGTTTTCATGAACGCGGTCAGGGACGGGTATTCCCTGAGCGGATGTTCCGGATCATCCGGTACATAGGCGATCAAGGGGCCGGACAAACGGCTCTGATGGTAGATGTCGTCCCGGCGCAACAACTCATCGTTGAGCCCCTGGGGACCATTGGCGAAAAACGCCTGCAGCAGCTTGAACCGCTCGTACTCCGAGCCTGGCAGTACCGGGATGCGCTGCGACCACTCGCTCCAGAACTTCACTGAGTCAGGGGTCAAGGCGTCGATCGCCTGCTTGATCTGCGACGGATCGCTGATGGCGCTGAACAGCACGATGCCCGTCAACCGAAAGCCCATCAGCGACAATCGATGGCAGTGCAACGGCCGGTCGTACAGCGTGGCATCGGCCTGGCTCTGGTGCAGTTGCCCGAGCTGGCCGTAAGCATGGTCGCTGATATCGCCCTTCAATCGGGCGATCAGTGACGCCACCTGAAACGTGGCTTTTTCACTGGCCACCGATTCGTCCTGCAAGGCGCGCCGGGCTTCGGGTGTCGCAGGCAGCAGGATGGATTTGATGTGCCGCTGGTACTGCCCGCCAATGTCGAGGCGGCGGCACATCGATGCAAACCCGGGCAAGGAGACCCCAGGCTCAAGCGCAAGTGCGCCGCGCTCGTCCTTGCGATAGATACCGGAGCTGCTGCGCCAGGCGTCTTCAGCGGTTTCCGATTCCTCGAAGTTGTGCAGCGCCGCCTCCAGCAACGTGGACTGCCGCACGCGACTGGCCCCGGTATCAATGACGAAGGCAATTTTGCTGGGCACTTCAAGCTGCGCACTCAAGGCGTCGATGTTCTCCACGCCATTGAAGTTCGCCTGCATCGACGCACTGAGCAGAGGTTCGGCGAAGGCCTTGATGTCGTGCTGCAAATCGCCCAGGGACTTGTCCAGCACGCCTTGCATGCGTGCCTGTTCTTCGATCAGTTCTTTCAAGTATTGGCGGTCTATTTCCCGTGCAGCGCTATACCACTCGGGGGTCTCTGGTCTCAGTGTTTCAAGGCTTTTCAGTCTCGACATTGAGGCCTTTTTGATTGCGCCGGGTATGACGTCGAGTACACGACTGTAATAAACCCCATTATTTTGCGCGGGCGTTGCCCGCAAGTTGCTTCCATGCAAATCAGACACTGTTCAATCACCTTGATGACAGGATAGGAAGCCACAGGTTTATTCACCGGCGCGTGAAAAAAAAGAGCAAATTCCTGTTGGGCCACCCCTCTGAAAAGGCGCGCATAGTTCGAAAATCAAAGAGCCATCGATAGGTATGTACCGCCACAAATGCTTCTGGTCATGCCGTCGCACCAGCGGTCGTATTTTTCCCGTCAAAGAGACTACTATTCGAATCGCTGACCTCGATTCATGCTCAGGTAACCGCCATGCGTCTTTCCGAATTCATCACCTTGAACGTTAATCGCATCGTCGATGAGTGGGAGCAATTCGCCAAAACCATCACCCCGGCCGCACATTCGATGGATAGTGCCTCGCTGCGCGACCATGCGAAGTCGATCCTGCTGGCAGCGGCCAGGGACATGACAAAGCCTCAAACCCCCAGCGAACAGGCGGCCAAAGCCCGTGGCGAAGGGCCGGAAAAGACCCCAAGCCTGGATGAGGCCGGCGCCAGTCACGGCGAATTGCGCCACAACGTGGGTTTTGATCTGGTGCAGATGACCAGTGAATTTCGCCATTTGCGCGCCAGTGTGATTCGTCTGTGGATCGGCAGCCTGGACAGCCCCGACCTGGCCTACTTCCAGGACATGATTCGCTTCAATGAAGCCATCGACGAAGCACTGGCCGAGTCCACCGCGGCCTATGCCGAGCAGGTCAATCGTTCGCGGGATATCTTTCTGGCGATTCTCGGCCACGACCTGCGCGCGCCGCTGCAAGCGGTGAGCATGTCTACCGAACTGCTGCTGCGCAAAACCACACTGGAAGGCGACGCTCTGACGTGCGCCATCAACATCAAGCAAGGGGCGCGGCACATGGCCGCGATGGTCAGCGACCTGCTGGAACTGGTACGCAGTCGTCTGGGCAGGACTCTGCCGATCGAACCTGCGCCCATGGACCTGGCCGAAGCTGCACACGCGGCGATTGCCGAAGCCTGTGCGGGCAATCCGGAGTGCGATCCGACGCTGGAAGTACTGGGCGACGTACGGGGTGTCTGGGACGCGGGGCGCATCGACCAATTGTTGCAGAACCTGATCGGCAACGCCTTGCAGCATGGTTCGAACAAAGGCGAGGTGACGGTGACCCTCAAGGGCGAGCCGGAAACGGTTCAGCTCAGGGTACACAACCACGGCACACCGATTCCCGAGGACGCCATCGCCACCATTTTCGATCCGCTGGTACGCAGTGCCGACGAAGAACTGGGCCAGCCTTCAACCAGCCTGGGATTGGGGTTGTTTATCGTCAAGGAGGTGGTCACCGCCCACCAGGGGACGATTGAAGTCAGCTCGAATGAAGAGGACGGCACACTGTTTACCGTGGTGCTGCCCAGAATGGTTTGAAGACGTGATGACCGGTGTGTTGATCAAACAACGACTCACCGCCCCGACCGTTGGCGCAACATCCGGTTCTGCGCGCTGACTATCAGTTCTGATAGTTCCCGGTTTTTCGCCGTCCGAGTACAACTGGGCGTACGTATCCAACCTCCAGGGCAGACCTCCCATGACCGGCTCGGTAAACAATGATCACCCCTTGCGCCTGTTGCGCACCCTTTTGTTGGCCAGCGACAGCAAAAACTCGGTACTCGCCGATATCAGTAGCGACAGAATCAATCGCATGGCGTATTCCGCCTTTGGTTTTCAATCCGCCGAGCATGAGGAGGTCCCGCGCCTGGGATTCAATGGCCAGTTGCGCGAGGCATTCGACTGGTATATCCCGGGCAATGGCTATCGGGTCTACAACCCGCGGCTGATGCGTTTTCATAGCCCGGACAGTTGGAGTCCGTTTGGGAAGGGTGGTTTGAATGCGTATATGTATTGCGCGGGGGATCCGGTGAATTTTTCGGATCCGACGGGGCATATGGGGCTCCGGAGTATTTTGGGTTTACGGAGAGGGATTGCAAGATCATCCAGCACCTCCAGCTTAAGGCCGATCGTCCCTGCCGCAGCCACAGCCAACTCCACCGCATCAGGGACAGGGACAGGGACAGGGATAATCAATCCCGCCTTTGACCACACAGAGATCCTGCCCACCTACAAAACCATACCGGCACTCACCAGAACGACCAATACGGTTGTAACCACTGACACAGTGGACATCGGACATTCGAATCGAATGCCTCCCCCGATTCCGCCCAAGAAGCAGACACCCCGCTTTAACGATACCGGTGACCAAGCGGGCATCCTTAGCCCTAACCGGCATCAGGGCCTGGCCGCCCCGAAACAAAACATCGGGACGCGTGAAGACTCTCGAGCTGCTCTGGCCCCTGTTCCCAAGCCAAGAAAGCTAAAAAATGGCGCCACGCGTTACTACTCCGTGAGTTACGACCGTGATGGCAACCCCACACAGAGCAGTGTCGAAAAAATCTCCTTATCCGACCTGGCAAGAGTAATGAGACGCGAAGGAAGTCAACGCTGAATGCGTTGTCCATCAACAATGGCAATCGAGTGCTTGAGGTCGCAAGTGAGTCGCATCCAACAGGCCTTGGAATTGAGCTGTCGAGGGCGACTTACTCCACCACCAACCGCCCCAACCGCTGTCGCAACATCCGGTTCTCCGCCCGCAGTTGCTGCACCTCTTCGAGCAAATCCAGCGCCAGGGCGACGCCTTCCCATTCCAGCTCCAGGTCACGCCGCAGCTTGGCGGCGCGCTTGGCCAGCGTCAGTTCGTAATCGGTGAAGCGCCAGTCCTTGGGCGCGCCCCCCTGGGGTTCGAGGATGCCGTGCTCGACGATTTCGATCACGTAGACGTCCGACAGGTCGGTCGCCTCACAGAATTCTGCCATGTCCAGTTGAACGATCAGAGGGCTGCTCATATCGGGCTACTCCGGGTCTTGGATCAGAAATGTTCTCTCGGGTCGAACGCGGCCTTCTTCGCCAGTTCCTGCCACAGGGCCTTGATCTCATCGTCCGATTTTTTCGGCATGACGGCCTTCAGTTGCACGAACAGGTAGCCACGTTCCCCCGCCTTGCTCAGCAGGCCATGGCCCTTGGCCCGCATGCGCTGGCCGTTCTGGCTGCCGGCCGGCACTTTGAGGTTGATCTTGCCGGTCAGGGTCGGCACCGCCACTTCGGTGCCCAGGGCCAGTTCCCAGGGGGCCAGCGGCAGCGTAATGATCAGGTTTTCGCCTTCGACATCGAATTTCGGGTGCGGCGCGAAACGGATGGTCAGGTACAGGTCGCCATTGGTGCCGCCACCGATGCCCGATGCGCCCTGGCCTTTGAGGCGAATACGCTCACCGTCGGTCACACCGGCGGGGATCTTCACGTTCAGGCTTTTAGTGGTATTGCTGACATGCTGGCCGGCAGCGTTGTACTGCGGCACCTGGAAGGTGACCTTCTTCGATTCGTTCGAGAGGGTTTCCTCCAGGAAAATCGCCAGTTCCATTTCCACGTCCTGCCCCCGACGCCCGCTGCTGCGACGCGACTCTGCCCCACCAAAGCCGGGGCCACGGTTACCGAAGATCGAACTGAAAAAGTCCGAAAAATCGCCGGTATCCTGACCGCCGCCACCGAAACCGCCACGGCTTTGCCAGCCCGGTGGCCCCTGGAACGGTTGACCATGCTGGCCATAGCGGCGCAAGTCGTCGTATTCGGCGCGTTTGTCGGCGCTTTTCAACGCTTCATAGGCCTCGGAGGCATCCTTGAACTTGGCCTCGGCGTCCTTTTCCTTGCTGACGTCGGGGTGGTACTTGCGAGCCAGCTTTCGATAGGCGGCCTTGATCGCCTTGTCGTCTGCGGTCGGCTCCACGCCGAGAATCTTGTAATAGTCTTTGAAGTCCATCGCGGGAATCACCATCCGTTATCGAAATCGCGCCACCTGACACAGCATGCGCTTTTTTGCAGCACAGGGTTTGACCGATCTCAAGTTTGTGACCGGGCAGCGCTTCAGAAGTTTATCGGCAGCGGGCGGGGCGAATGGCGCCTGCCCCCTCGGCTGTCCGGTTAGATGCAGGGTAGTTTGGGGGCGATGGCGCGTCTTTCAAGCCATTGATCAGCAGATTTAGCAGATAGTCGGCCTTCGATTCTGTGCCGCACTGACATACACTGCGCGGCCGTTTTTTAACCGGAACTTGAAAGACATGAAAAACGCATCTCCAGCCCGTGCCTGTGGCATCGACTTTGGCACGTCCAACTCCACCGTCGGCTGGCTCCGGCCCGGCATGGAAACGCTGATCGCGCTGGAGGACGACAAGATCACCCTGCCTTCGGTGGTCTTCTTCAACATGGAAGAACGCCGCCCGGTGTACGGCCGGCTGGCGCTGCACGAGTACCTGGAAGGCTATGAAGGCCGCCTGATGCGCTCGCTCAAGAGCCTGCTGGGTTCCAAGCTGATCAAGCACGACACCAGCGTGCTGGGCACGGCAATGCCGTTCAAGGACCTGCTCGGGCTGTTCATCGGGCAGTTGAAGAAGCGTGCCGAGGCTGCCGCTGGTCGGGAATTTGATGAAGTGGTGCTGGGTCGCCCGGTGTTCTTTGTCGATGACGATGAAATGGCCGACCAGGAAGCGGAAAACACCCTGGTGGACGTCGCCCGCGCCATCGGCTTCAAGGACGTGTCCTTCCAGTACGAACCGATCGCTGCGGCATTCGACTACGAGTCGACCATCGAAAAAGAAGAGTTGGTGCTGATTGTCGACATCGGCGGTGGTACGTCGGACTTCTCGCTGGTGCGCCTGTCCCCGGAACGTCGCAACCACGACAACCGTCACGACGACATCCTGGCCACCGGTGGCGTGCACATCGGCGGGACCGACTTCGACAAGCAACTGAGCCTGCAGGGCCTGATGCCACTGTTCGGCTACGGCAGCCGCATGAAAAGCGGCGCCTACATGCCCACCAGCCACCACATGAACCTGGCGACCTGGCACACCATCAACTCGGTGTACTCGCAAAAGTCGACCCTGGCGCTGGGCAGCATGCGGTACGACATCGAAGACACCGGCGGCATCGATCGCCTGTTCAAACTGATCGAACAACGTGCCGGACACTGGCTGGCCATGGAAGTGGAAGAAACCAAGATCCAGCTGACCCATGCCGACAGCCGCCACGTAGCCCTGGACCGCATCGAAGCCGGCCTGAGCGTGGAGCTGAGCCGTGCCCTGTTCGAGTCGGCCATCGAGAACTTGCTGGAGCGGGTGCGCGACAGCGTGACCCGATTGCTGGCGGATGCCGATGTGCGGGTCGATCAGGTGGACACCGTGTTCTTCACCGGCGGTTCGAGCGGGATTCCGGCTCTGCGCAACAGTGTTTCGGCGATGTTGCCGAAGGCGCGGCATGTGGAAGGGAACATCTTTGGCAGCATCGGCAGTGGTCTGGCGATCGAGGCTGCAAAACGCTACGGCTCGATGGGCTGATCCGACACCGAGTCGCCTCCATCGCTGGCAAGCCAGCGCCCACAGGTACAGCGCCGTTCTCGCGGCTACGCCATATCTGTGGGAGCTGGCTTGCCAGCGATGACGTCAGATCAGGCAATACATTTCCCGATCAAACCATCCCCACCTGCTTCAACTCGCTCTTCAGATACGCGTAATAAATCGGCCCTGCCACCACCCCCGGCAGGCCGAACGCGGCCTCGAACACCAGCATCGCCAGCAGCAACTCCCACGACTTGGCACTGATCTGCCCGCCGACGATGCGGGCGTTGAGAAAGTATTCGAGCTTGTGGATAAAAATCAGGTAACCCAGCGCCGCCACGGCCACCCAGATCGACAGCGACAAGCCGACGATGGTGATCAGCGTGTTCGACATCAGGTTGCCGATCACCGGCAACAGCCCCAGCAGGAACGTCAGCACGATCAAGGTTTTGGTCAGCGGCAGCTTGATGCCGAACAGCGGCAGAATCACCGCCAGAAAAATCCCGGTAAAGAACGTATTGAGCAGGGAAATCTTGATCTGCGCGAACACGATGTTGCGGAACGCCTGAACCAGCAGATGCAGACGATCGAACAGCGCCGCGGCCAATGGTTTGCGCTTGGTCAGATCTGGAGCGCGCTGCAAGGCAATGATCGCGCCCAGTACCATTCCGATCAGCAGTGTCACAAACATGTGCGCGGCGTCTTTGCCCACCAGTTGTAACTCGCTGAGGTGTTTACTCATCCACTCGCCAATGGCCACTCGAAACTCGGCGGCGCTGGCCGGCAGGTAAGCATCGATGAACGGCGGCAGCTGTCCGCGAGCGCGGTCGACCACAAGCATGAATTTGTCGAGCGAAGCACCCGGATTTTCCGCCTCGTGCAGCAGAAAACTGATGGCGCCGGCGAAAATCAGGCTCAGCACACTGACCACCAATGTCCCCAGCAAGGCCACGGCCAGCCAGCGTGCGCGTCGACCTTCGATCAATCGCTGCAACTGCGGGGTGAGCATGTTGACCAGTTCGAACACCAGCAACCCGGCCATCAGGCTGGGCAGCAACCGCAGCGGGAGCACCAGCAGCAGTCCGCCAAAAATAATGACCCAGCTGATGACCAGCAAAACATGACGCTGAGAAAACGTTGGCATACAGCCTCAAAACGAACGGCGTAAAAGGATGGGCAGTCTGCCAGCGATCCGGTGGCAGCACTAGGGATTGTGTGGGGCGACCTTGGTCTCAGGTTCAGGTTTTTTTGCAGTACCTTGCCCGTCCTCTTCGCGAGCTGGCTCCCACATTGAGTCCTGTGTGCTCAGTTCCATTGTGGGAGCGAGCCTGCTCGCGAAGAGGCCCTCACAGCTCCCCGCAATTTCAGCTGAGTGTTTATTTTTTCTTCAGGCAATCACTCATGAACGCCTTGCGCGCGTCACCCTTGAGGGCTTTGGCGGTAGCGTCGGCGTTGCAGGTTTTCATTTTCTCTTGCTGAGGGGTCAAGGCTTTGCCGGCATCGTTGGCCGCCGGCGCAGCCTTGAGGCAATTACTCATGAAGGCTTTGCGCTCATCGCCCTTGAGGTTTTTAGCGGTAGCGTCGGCATTGCAAGTGGTCATCTTGTTCTGTTGGTCAGTGGTGGCAAACCCTTGGGAACAGAGCAGCAAACCGATCATCAACAAAGGGACACGCAATATCTTCATGGAGTTATCTCCTTGTCGCCGCATCGAACGATGCGGCCTCCCCGAGGAGTGTAGTCAAGCCTGGTTACACCTTCCTCCAGTCATAAAGGATCATTGCGTCGGGGGTTCGATTGCGGGCTCTTCGGCCAACAAGTCCCTGAATGCCTGGTTATAGCCTTCCCAGGACGAAATGCGTTTTTCGATCACGGAAACGGGCAATCGCTCGAACGACACCCCAACCTCCCCTGGCAGACTGTATTGCGTGCCCAACGCCTTCAAAGACGTGAACTGGGCGTAAGCCCCCGACTTGTACAATTTGTTGATTTTTATCTGCCGGAAGGTGTTGCTCTGCGAAACCTCCGGCAGCGCAGCCCGACCCGCCGGGACATCGTTGATAAAGGCGAATTCCGCGCTTGCCGGACCTGGCTCGAGGGTTTCAATGGGCGGCAGTTCGAACTGGAAATTGCCGTTGTCCGCCGTATGGGCGACAGGGAACTCCGGCCAGGAATCAGCAACGACCAGCTGCTTGAGATTGGTCAAGTCATCGCCGATCACCACGTACTGATGATCGAAGGCAGTGGCTTTGACGAGGTGGACCCGGGAGACTCTCGGCTGGCTGGCCAACAGCGCAAAGGTCACCTTGGAGTTTTCCGAACAGTTACCCCCCTTGATTTCAATGGCTTTGCGCGCATGTTCGGCAATGGTCAAGCGTGCGGTGAATTCCCCTTCTTGCAGGTCCAGCCCTCGCAGCCCCTTGATTTTCGCGATCGCCGAGCCGCCGTTTTCCCAGATGCCCGGCAATTGGTTGCCCGAGAGAGGCAACAGTTCCCTGGCTCGATAGATGGCACGCTGTGCCTGGCGCAAATTGGCCATGACCTGGGGCGTCACTTCCGTTGGCTGAGCTGCCGTCGTGACGACTGATCGCACCTTGTCTGCATATTTTTCCAACTCGACCAGCCGCTCGCTGGACGTCGGAGTGTTGTCCCTCACAGCGCGTTGCAGCGTCTGATACGCCTCCAGGCGTCCGGTTTGCTCGAGATTGCGGGCGTGGGCACCCAGATTGCGCTCGGATTCCGTGAGCGCCACCAAACCGTCCTCGGTGAACAGTCGCCCGATCAATGCGTCGTACTGTTCGGGCGACATCAGCTTTTTAAGGTCAGGCAACACTTCGATGCTTTGTACTGTTCGCAGATTGGCCTCGGGGCCCTCCCCGTTCGCCTTGGAAAGGCCATGCCAGAGTGAGTCCCAGCAATCGAGGGACAAGCTGTCGTACATCAGCTTCAAGCCGCGCAGGTAGTCGTATCGTGCAATCGGAGGAACACTTGGATGGAATGCGCCGTTGACGAATTCCAGGCAGTCTTGCTCGACCTTTTGCAATCGCGCGAGTTCGCTCGCCTGCGCGGGGGCTCCCCCACGCAGGCGCATGATCGCCGGGTCGAAAGTCGGCGCTTTCAACTCCGGCAAATCGCCAAGAACACTTAACAGCCTGTAGGGTTTCAGGGCGTGCTGACGCAATGCCGCTTTCAGGGCCGGGCCCTGGCCGATTTGAATCTGCAACGCATTTCGCTCGGCATCGGGTAACGCCTGCAAGATCGAGGTAAACAAATCACCGCCTGAATGCAGGACATTGCCTCGCTCGTCACACGCCTGGAAAACCCCGCTGTCGCTCACCACAAGCGTTCGTCGAATCGCAGCGTCATCACGACCGATGCTGTCCAGTTTTTTCCCGTCGAAGCGGTAGTGACGCAGCTCAATCCTGACATCGGCATTCCAGCCAGGCAGGTTTTCCAGCGAGTGCAGCGCCAGGGCGTCGAAGTCCGGGTTGTCGACCGACTCCAGATAAAAGCCCTCGTACGCACGACTGATTCGCACATCCCTGAGCGCCCAATGGGCGAAACCCTCAAGTCGTTCGGGAAGCCTGCGCAACTTGAGCGCCTGCAATTCCTCCGGACGCGCCAGCGCCACCAGCTCTTGTGCAACGACACCAGGCAATCCAGCGACCTGGTCCTGGATGAACCTCGCCTCGGCACTGACGGCGCGCTCGACGCTTCGGTAACGCCTGTCGAACAAAGACGCCTTGCGCTGTTCGGCCCGTTTCGCGAGCTGCCCCCTCAAACGCTCGGCATTCTGCATACGGCTGCCGACCGCTGCATCGGGTTCATCACCCAGCAGTTGCCGGGTCTGGGCATCATCGAGAAGCAACAGCAAGGTGTCGATCAGGTCGGTATCCGCCGCTTGATCCGCCGGGAAAGACACCGGCTCTTCACCGGCCCCGATGGCGTACAACACACGGCCATCGGCCCCCTTGAGCTCAATGGCTCTGCCGGGCCACAAACCGTCCAGCAGTTGAAACTGCCAGAGTGGATCGGCCTGCAGATAATCCTGTGCGCGAGCGCTGCCGATGTTTCGGATGAAGGTGTGGATATCCCGGTCGATGCTGAACCGGGTCACCGTATCGCTCAGCAAAGGGATTGCCCGTTCGTTATCGGCGTACATGCGTACAAGCGCACCGATATCCGCTCGGCTGACCGTGCGGATCTCACCGAGCCTGTCCGTCAAACCTTCTACCGACGGGCCGAGTCGCTTGATCAGCGTATCGGCATCCCAGGTATGGGGTTTCTCACCCTCGATCACAAATGCGCCCGTGCCGTTACTCTCCGCCACCGGCTGATAGGCCTCGGGGCGGGTCGGATGCTGAACGCGGTGCTTGCCGGTCCGCGAATCAACCTTGAGTTCGAAATGGCCGTCATCCAGAGGCAGAATCTGCCTGCCCTGGTGTTGATGCAGGCCGTAGAGGTCAGGTTTGGAGTCCGCCGCCAGACGCAGGTTCTGTTGCTGGTAGGGCCGCAGATTTTGCCCCCATAGCCGCTGCTCACCATTTCTCAGCGTCACGGGACGGGTCCCTTCAAGAAAGGACGACAACCGGGGTTTCACTACTTGGGTGGCAAGACCCCCTCCAACGGCAAGGGTGCCCAACTGAATGAGGTTTTCAGCGACGCCCAGCAGATGTTCTGCGGCTTCCACGTACTCGCCCTCGGCGAGCTCGACGACACCCTCCACGACCCCGTCAACCAGTTGATAGACGACGTACCCCAGCATCAGCTCGCCCAGCACCGGCACAAATGGCGTGGCGACGAACAGGGCCACTTCCATGATGTCGGTGAGCATTTTTTCCAGGTTTTCTATCCAGGCCCATCGTGCGGCACTGTCCGCATCGGCGCTGGACACGGCCAGCGCACGCCCGTCGGAAAGGATCTTGTCCACCTGCCGCTGATACAGATAAGACCAAAGGTCGCCGTCAAAGCGGTTGGCTGTATCGCTTTCGAACGACAGGGTGGTGAATCGCAGGTCCGGGCGTTCCACCCGGGTTTCGCGCCAGGCAGGCAAACTGGAGCCAGGCTGCGCACCGTGATAGGCGACTTGCCACAATTTCGCGTTGAGTGCGGCGAAAAAATGACCACGCTGCCCGTGGTCCACAAATCGACTGAAAAACGCCTGATAGTTTCGACGGGATGCAGGAGACGCCTGATCATTGCCCTGCAACTGGCGAGTCAGCTCCCGCACGAAGTCGACCGACGAGGCATACTCCTTCAGCGGATGCTCCGGATCGTGCGGTACATAGGCAATGACGCGTCGGACATTGGCACCGGGCGTGTCGATATCGGCGGCGATCAGCACAATCCCGGTCAGGCGGGTGTCGAGCATGTTCAAACAATAGAAACGTGCAGGGGCGCCATCGAATATCAGGCCCTGCTTGCCCAGGACCATGTTCAATACCGTCAGGTACGCCTCGGCCCCGATGTCTTTTTTCATCAACGCCAGATGTGCTGCGGCTTTCATGGCGCTCTGCTGGCTGGCGATAATGTGCTTGCGCAGTAACGTCCGGGCAGTGGCTTCTTCGGGCATCAGATAACTTTGCAGATAGGTTTGGTACCGGGCGCCTATATCCAGCGTTCGGCACAACGCCTTGAACTGCTCGACCGTTATACCCAACTTTTTAATTTCAAAGCGGCCGACTTCGTCAGGCCTGGTGATAAAGGCAGAGTCGCCGGTAAACACTTCACTTTCGGCAAAGTTTTGCAGTGATGCATCAAGTAAAGAGACGGTTCGACTACTGACTCCCCCTGTGACGTTAATCGTCCATGGCGATGTTTTAGCCGGGTAATACAAGCGCAAAAAAGTTTCACGAACATCCAGCTTCAGACCGTACTGCTCATTGAGGGCACGGGTCAGCAATGGCTGGGCGAAGGACACCACATCTTGCAGTTTCCCAAGCATTTGATCGACCCGGCTCTGTGCCTGCCAACTGGCCTGCATGGCGTCTTTCGCGGCCAAATGCTCCAGGCAGGATGCCGTCTTGCTCCATTCGGGAAGCACTTTAGGGGCTGTGCGCAAATCGCCTATTCGCTGGAGAGAGGCACTGGTCACCCAGTCGGGAATAGCGCCTTTGATAAAAGTGGAATGAATACTTTCCCGGCGTTCAATATCGGGAGTTTCCGGAACACGCTCGGAATTCAATAATAATTTTTTCACCATCATTACCCGCAAACTTATATAAAGAGCGCCGAAGCCTACAGCGCCTCAAACCTGCTCCTGTGCAGCTTGATTCGGATAATGCTGTATGAAACATCCCAATAAGTTGGTTAGAACATCTTGTTCCGCCGATAGTAATCGGGTGTACATCCCGCCTGGCGCTGAAACATCGCGATAAACGCCGAGCCTGTGCTGTATCCCAGATCGAAGGCGATCTCCTGAATGCTGCGGTGGCTGTCCAGCGCCTCAATCGCCGTCAGAAAGCGCAAGCGCTGGCGCCACTCACCGAAACTCATGCCCAGCTCGCGGACAAACTGCCGCGCCAGGGTGCGTTCGCTGACATGTATTTGCCCGGCCCAGTCCGCCAGTGGCCGGTTATCCCCGGGGTCGGCTTGCAGCGCCTCGAGTATGCCCAGCAGCCCGGGCGTGCTGGCATAGGGCAAGTAACACTCCTGCACCGGTGCCTGTTGCAACTGGTCCACCAGGACCTGGGCCAGGCGTTTGTCCGCTTCCCGCTCGGGGATCTTCACATCCCGGGCCGCGAAGTCCTTGAGGATCGCCTTGAGGATGTCGCTGATGGCCAGCGTGCAAGCCTGCCGGGGCAGATCGGCACAGACCGTCGGCGCCAGGCAAACGGCGCGGTAATTGATCGGCTGATGGCTGTAGAAACTGTGCTCGATTTGCGGCGGCACCCACACCGCGTATTGCGGCGGCGACATGAAACGGCTGCCGTCGACGTCCATGTGCAACACCCCGTGGGCCGCATACTCCAATGTGCCCCAAGGGTGACGGTGCGGCGCGGCGAATTCATGGGTATCGAAGTCGGCGTAACGGAAGTAGACCGCCGAAGGCAGTTCGCTGAAATCCAGCAGGTCGATGTGTTTACGGGTCATGCTGTCCGGATTCAGGGGCAGGTTGTCTGGATCGAAGTATAGGCTTGTTTCCAGACAGAGGATAATTGCCCTCCATTAACGTTCTGGTTTACCCGATGCAATACGCTTATCCCCTGCTGGCCATCTTTATCTGGGCCGGCAATACCGTGATCACCAAAATGTCAGCCGGGGCGATCTTCCCCGCCGAGATCGGCTTTTACCGCTGGCTGCTGGCCGGCTTGCTGTTCACGCCCTTCATGCTCAAACCGGTGATCGCCCATTGGCCGGCGATTCGCCCGAACCTGGGCAAGATCTTTGTCCTCGGCGTGCTCGGCATGGCGGTTTACCAAAGCCTGGCGTATTTCGCCGCGAGCCTGACCTCGGCCACCAATATGGGCATCATCCTGTCGTTGATGCCCTTGATGTCACTGGCCATGGCAATCATCAGTCTGGGCCAGCGCCTGACCATCGGCGCACTGGCCGGTGCGGTGCTGTCGTTTGCCGGGGTGTTGGTGGTCGTCTCGTCCGGCAGCCTGGAGGTACTGCTCGAACATGGCGTGAACCTGGGTGACGCCATGATGCTGATCGCCACCCTGGCCTACGCGATTTACAGCACGCTGCTGAAAAAATGGCAGCTGCGTTTGCCGCCCTTGGTGTTGCTGTACTTGCAGGTGCTGGTCGCGGTGGTGGTGCTGTTTCCGCTGTTTCTCGCCTCCCCGAAAGTCGGCCTGACTCTGCAGAACATTCCATTGGTGCTGTACGCCTGCCTGCTGGCTTCGATGGTTGCACCTCTGGCGTGGATGCAGGCCGTGGTGCGCCTGGGACCGAGCCGGACCACGTTGTTTTTCAATTTACTGCCGCTGATCACCGCGCTCATTGCGGCGGTGGTGCTGCATGAGCAGTTGGCGCTGTATCACCTGATGGGCGGCCTGTTGACCTTGGGTGGGGTGATTCTGTCCGAGCGGTGGACCACGGTGCTGGGGCGCAAGACAAGCGTTGCCTGATCTGGCCTCATCGCGGGCAAGCCACGCTCCCACAGGGATCGTGCCATGTGGTCCGAGATAAACAAGAACGCGGTCTAAAGCCCTGCCGCGTTCAACCGTGCCGCATGTTCGACAAACAACCGGATCGGTTCGGCCTCCTTGCCCACCCATCCCCATGGCTGATTGACGATGTCGAAATGATTCAGCGGAAACTCGTCGCCAATCACCATTCCTAGGTGCGAGCTGTAACGCCCGACCATCCCGTCGCAATACCCGGATTCGCGAACGAAGGTTTTGGCGAACAACCGGCAACTGCGATGGGTGCCATCAAGCGGATTGCGTCCCCGGTCGGTCTTGCCCGGTTGCAACGTCCCGGACCAGGAGTAATAACGCACGCCGTTGACCTCTTCCGGTCCGTGCCCGCCCCAGAATTCGGGCAGGCCTTGTGGATAACGTTGATTGAACAACGCCACGCCTGCACTGGTGAGTGACTGATGGGACGCATGAATATCCACCGGCAGCTTCGGCCCGCGATAGCCGGTTTCGAGCAGGCTCATCAGCGCCGCGATCCAACGGAGCAGGCCGCTGAGCATGCGTCCTCTGACGCTGTCATGGGGATAGTGTTCGTGCAGATAGTCCGCCAGCTCCGAGCCATGATTCGGCCCCGCCACCGACGTCACCGACGCCACCCGATCAGGGCGCTTGGCGGCGGCGTACCGGGCGGTCAGCGAGCCCTGACTATGACCGATCAGGTTGACCTTCTCGGCCCCTGTCTCGCGCAGGATCTCTTCGATCCGCGCCAGGAGTTGCTCACCACGCACTTCGCTGGAGTGCAGCGGCGAGACCTGCACCGCAATCACCACCGCCCCACCCTGACGCAGCGCGGAAATGATCCCGTGCCAATAGGGGTAGAGCAGCAACCGGACAAACCCGAGCATTCCCGGTACCAGCACCAGCGGGTAGCGCGGGGCAGAATCGTGCGACATGGGCGGACATCCTGATGATCAGTGAGCTGATGCAAGGCGCAAAGCAAAAAACTCGCCTAGCATCGCCAGCAAAGATGACAACTCATGCACCAGTTTATGCCATCCAGCCTACTTCAGCCCCACCACCCCGGCGACGATCAGCCCGACCGACAGCACTTTGAGCAGAGTCAGGCTTTCGCCCAACAGCGCAAAGCCGAGAAACACCGTGCCCAATGACCCGATGGCGGTCCAGATCGGGTAAGCGATGCTCACCGGCAACTCGCGCATGGCCAGGGTCAGGAAATAGATCCCGCCCACCGCCGCCACGACGGTCACCAGCGACGGCCAAGGCCGGGTGAAGCCCTCGGCGTACTTCATGCCCATGGCAAAGGTCACTTCAAACCCGGCCGCGATCAGCAACCACAGCCAGGCCATCTAGAACGACCTGACCAGCGCCAGTAGGCGCTGTTCAGCCTCGGCGGCGGACACTGCGAAAGAGCGTGCTTCAGACTCTTCCCCTTCGGCGGCGACCACCGTGACGTCGGTAATACCGATAAATCCCAGCACCGTGCGCAGCAAGGTATCGGCATGGTTCATGGAGGCCAGCTCGCCGTCCGGGCCAAAACCGAACTCGCCGCGACTGGTGATGATCAGCGCCTTTTTGCCCTGCACCAGGGGTTCGTATTGGGCTACGCCGTTATCCAGCGAGTGATTGAACGTCAGGCCAAGGCGCACGATCTGGTCGATCCAGGCTTTCAAGCCGCTGGGCACGCTGAAGTTGTGCATCGGCGTGGAGATCACCAGCACATCGTGGCCCAGCAATTCGCCGACCAGTTCATCGCTGAGTGCCAGGTCCGCCTGCATCGACAAGGGGCGCGCTTCAGGCTCGGGGTAAAACGCGGCGGCCACGAAGGCTTCACTGACGGGAGGAATAAACGCCCGCCCGACTTCGCGGCGAGTCAGGTGCCACTGTGGATTTCGCGCCTGCAAGGCCGATAGAAATACCTCGGCCAGGCGCCGGGAGTGAGAACGCTCGCCACGGGGACTGGCATGAACCGCAAGAATTTTACTCATCTGAATATCCTCCAGGACTAAACTCAAACTGCTTACAGCTCTGAGCTTGAAGCTTGCAGCTGTCCCTCTTCAAATGAGCAAAAATCAGTTTGGTTGAATCCATTTCATCCATGGAGTACACAATGTTCGCTACGTTACCGCTGACCGCCCTGCGGGCCTTTGAGTCCGCCTCACGCCTGCTTAGCTTCAAGGCCGCCGCTGAAGAACTCTCGGTGACGCCAACCGCGGTATCGCATCAAATCCGCTCGCTGGAAACCTGGCTCGGCGTGCCGTTGTTCGAACGCCTGCCGCGGCAGGTGCGCCTGACCGAATGCGGCGAACGGCTGTTCCGCAGCTTGCACGGCGCACTGCTGGACGTGGCGCAAAGCATCGATACGCTACGCCCGCAACGCAGCGGCAGCAGCCTGACGATTTCCACCACCGCCGCCTTTGCCGCCCTGTGGCTGGTGCCGCGCCTGGGACGCTTTTATGCGCGACACCCGAACATCAGCCTGCGCCTGGACACCCATTGCGAAGTCATCGACTTGCATCAGGACGCCAGCGTCGATCTGGTGCTGCGTTACAGCCTGGCTGATTATCCGAACCTGTATGGGCTGTGCCTGTTCGACGAGTCCTTCGGCGTCTATGGCTCTCCCGAACAAGTGGCACTGGCCGCCCACCGCACGCCGACGCTGATCAGCGTGCGCTGGCACAACTCCCGACTCTATGCCCATGGCTGGGAAGCCTGGTGTGCGCAGTCTGGCGAAACCTGGCTGGCCGGCCAGCCGACCATGCGCGAATACGACGAAGAGCATTACGCCCTGCAAGCGGCAATTGCCGGGCAAGGCCTGGTACTGGCGAGCAATATCCTGGTGTCCGAGAGCGTGGCCAGCGGGTTGCTGGTGGCTTATCGGGGGGAGGTTCAAGTGGATGGCGCTGGTTACAGCGCCTTGTGCGTGCCGGGACGCGAGCGGCATCCACCGGTGCGGGCATTTTTTGCGTGGTTGGAGGAAGAGGCATCATTGTCGGGACTATTGCCAAGATCACCGGCCTCCCCAGCGTCTGTTTGAATGACGTGATTCGGACATGCTAAAAACTTTATAACTGACAACGAAAGCTTTAACACGCAGCAAACTTTAAAGCTCCAACCTACCAACTACCGACAATCTAATTTAAAGTTACAAACCGCACATAGACATTTTACAGCATGGTCTTATTCTAACACCAACAGCCACTTGGCTGTTTTAATAAACAAGTAAAGGACTACTTACATGCATATTGAAGAACGGCTTGAATTCATTGATTCCCTGGCACCTCTGCCGATTAAACCCACACCAAGAATCGGCGTATTTTCAACTGCTATTGAAACACCACCTCACGACCCCGCCAAAGCGGCCGCTACTGTTTTGCCAAACACCATCGACGTGTACATGCCCAAAACACCTCAACAGATCATAGATGATGTCGATCTTTGCAAGTTGGCCATGCAGCTCGAGGCCACAAATAAGTACCCTGACGATTCGCAGCTATTTGAATGGTTCAATTTTTACGTTAAGGGCCTTAGCATACTTGGCTGGACTATTTCGAGCAGAAGCTTTCAAGACGTCACCATCCGGCAAACTGGCCTGACAATGGATCAGGTAGCCCTGAATATTGCACAGGGGTTAATCGGCGCTGATGCCGCTCAAATGCTCGCAAAAGTCGGGAAGCTGGCTGTAGAAAAGGTGAAAGAAAGTCCCGACGCGATCAAAATTTTTGAAAAAGAAAAAAAACTCGGTGCACAGGCAAAGTTCGATATCGCGCCTGTCTGGGTTGACGGAAGCGGCAAAGCCAACATGCTTCTGAATTGTATTTCCCTGGACGCACGTGAATCCGAAACTGGCATCCTTTTCTGGAAATCTACTAAAAAGTCCACCACCGTTAAAACTGGCGCTGTACGCACTTCCCTGGACAATACAACCTTTTCGGCAATCCGCGGCGCACTTCGCGCCAAATTTAACGCACAGGCCGAAGAATTTATCGCAAGCCTGGGTAATTTTTAATCACTTAGACCAACCAAAAAATTAAAATCCAATTTTCATAATGACTCAGCGCAGGCTCAATGATGAGCAACCCTATATTTGATGTCTATCTGGTTAACGGTAACATTACAATTTTCTGCGGCGCGCATAGCGAGAGCTTCAAGAATGACATTCTTGATTCCAGCCTACTCGCTATACTCGAAACTGCGAAGCAAAGTAAAGCTCAAGATCTGTCATGGTCGACCTACACCGATTACCTGGGAAAGTTCGGCTGGGTACTTAACAGCCGAAGTACCCAAATGCTTGGATTCAGCAACAACAATCTATTGGAGGTCCTGGAGCAAGGCATGGGCAGCACCTTGCCAAAAGCTGAACAGCAAGCAATCGCCGATGCCTTTTCGGCGCTGACCAGGCTTGAGAATGAGTCATGCGCCGTTAAAGCATTCATCAAGAAGCTTCAGCAAAATGCTACGGCCTCCACGGACTCGAGCGCATCGATTTCAACGGCGACTCTGCTGACGATTGTTTACAGCGACAAAACCCTGATGAGCCTGCAGATTGCATTCGAGACCAGTCCCCCACTCGAAATGGACATACTGGATAAACCTCGGTTAATCAGCATTGATAACGGAGAGAACAACTTCAGATTAATGCGCAGTTCACTGAATGAACGCCAGTACACCGAATTCAGAGCGATAATCCGGAAAAAGCTCGGCCAGAAAATTGAAACCGAACTGCTTCACATACCCCTGCCAACCGACGAGTAATTTCAAACAAGCTGCAAATCTGACCGCTCTCGAGTTTCTAATCGAGAGCGGTCAAACTGCCTGGAGGCACACCTCAGTTTTTAACGGTCTTGGGCGCCTTGCCCGCCTTCATTTGCTCCAGCAGCGGCGCACATTGATTCGGTTCTCCCCCACTCGGCGCCACCAGTGCCAGCAAGCCTGCGGCCGGCGCGGCGATCACTCCCAATGCGACCATCCCGGCGCCGCGCAACATCAGCGGCACGGCTTTGACCCCCGCATCAGGCTTGATGAACTTGCCACGCACGTACAGTGGCGAACGCAATGAGATCAAACGCCAGCCCTTGGATTCCGGGGTGATGGTCAGGTCCAGTTGCTCGGTGGCCATGTTCGCGGTGCCGTCGATGTAGACGATCGCGTTCTCGGTATCGAAGACGAACAGTCGCGTGGTGGCCAGACCAGTCTTGATGTCGAAGTCGGCGGCGGCGCAATTGATCTTCACTTCCTTGTCGCCAAAGATCCGCCCGACCACGTAGTTGCCGACGTTCAACCCGGCCAGCTCCATCAATTCGCGACTGATGGCGCCATCGTTGATCAGCATTTTCAGATTGCCGTTGGCGCTGCCCAGCAACCTGGCCACCGAGTTGCCACGACCGGTGATGTCGGCATCACCATTGAGTTCGCCGAAACTGGTTTTCATCGGTTCGAAGGTCGGGAACAACTGCTTGAGCTTGAACCCCCGGGCCGTGAGTTTGGCCTTGCCTTCCATTGGTTCGGTCTGACCGTTCAGGCGAATCTGCGCATCCAGTTTGCCCCCCGCCACACCGAATCGCAGCGGCTCGAGGCTGAGAACGCCATCGGTGAGCACCAGGTGTGTGTAGAGATCGTTGAACGGCAGTTTTTCACTGTGGACGATGCGCTTGCCGGTGAACTCGACGTCCGCATCCATATCGCGCCAGCGTTCAGTCTTGAACTCTTCAACCGGCAGGACTTTGTCCGCCGGCTGCTTGCTCTCACCGCCCCGGGCTTTTTGCTTGGCGTTGGAGTCGGCACCGATCAGTGGGGCGAGGTCGGCAAACAGCAGTTGATTGGAAAGCAGTGAGCCACTGAGCTTCGGCCGGGGCTGGCTGGCGACGTAGGCCAGGTTGCCATGAATGTCACTGGCGCCGATCTTGCCGTTGAAGTCCTCATAGCGGAACTCCGCGCCGCCCGGTTCATGCAGTTTGGCGATCAAATGGCCATCGGTGGCGTAAGGCGGGGTATCCGGCAGGGTCACGCCGGTCAGAGGGTAGAGATTGCCCAGGCTGGTGCCGGCCAGTTTCAGACGCAAATCGAGGGCTCCGAGATTCAGCGGGTCGGTCAGGGTGCCGGCGAGTTCAACGCTGGTGTCGGCGATCGACACCTGAGCGTGCAAAGGAAAGGGTCGGCTCGCATCCTGCAAGGCCAACAAACCGCCGATTTTGCCCTGACCCGCGAGTTTCTGGCCGTGGTACTGGCCTTTGACCTTCAAGGCGAACGCGTAGTCCTGGGGCGAGCTACCTTTTTCCAGCGCGGTTTTCGCCGCCTTTTCGCCCACAATCTCGCTGAACGGAATCGGTTTGCCCAGCGGGTCGATCAGCAGGTCGAGCTGTGTTTTCAGGCTTTGATCGTCGAGGGTGACGTGCCCCTTGTCGAAGCCGATTGCGCCGATATCCACCCCCCACGGGGAAGGTGGAGCCTTCGGGTCTTTCGGGTCGAACTTGAAGGTCCAATTGGCGCGACCGTCGGCCAGTCGCTGTAAATCGGCATTGGGTTCGGTGAGGTCGATGCGCGGGATCACCACGCGCTGCGCCAGCAAGGCCAGGGGCGAGATGCGCAGTTCGACGCGCTTTAGGCTGGCCATCTGCGGCGCCTTCGACCAGTCCGGGTTGCCCAGGCTCAGGTCCTCGGCCACCACATGCGGCCACGGCACCCACGCCCGCCAGCCGCCCTCGTCGAGTTCACGCCGCCAGACCACCGCCAGGTTGCCGTTGATGGCGAACGGACGGTGCAGCTCTTCAGACACTTTGGCATTGAGGGGCGGTTTGATCCGGTTCCAATCGAAGAACACGATGATCAGAACCAGTATGGCCAGCAGTACGACAAGGCTGGTCACGGTCCAGGCGAGAATTTTACGAGTGCGCGTCATTGCACAGGGCTCCTGATACGGCTGAGCGCCTCGACGGCGGCGCACATGAAAACGCAGGGCCAGAACCGACCCGCTATGGAATCTACGACTGAAAAACCGTCCGCAGGTTTAATCGAAAAACCCATTTTGCCGCATTTGCGCGGGTCGACGGCTCTTTCTCCTGACAATACGCGTTACCGGCTCCGCCCTTTCCCGTGGCGCAAGTGAGTCGAAAATACCCACCGCAGTGCAAAAACACTTGCCGCAAAGGCCCGGTTTACAAGGGCTGCAGGGAACAATCAATTTCGTTGATTATTACCATTGCGTTTATGAACTTTTATATCGACTTATCGAGAGTAGCATTGCTCTCGTACCCATTTTATTGCCCACTTGCGGAGCACCCGATCATGAAACGCCAACTTCTGCTTAGCCTGACACTCTCTATGTTGGCCAGCACTGCATTTGCACTGCCGGCCGCTGACCAAGCCACTCCACAAGCGAAAGCCAGCCACTCGGTGTTCAGCCAAACCCTCGCCGCTGACGGTTCGGACCGTACCCCTGGTGGCCAGACCCTCGCCGCTGACGGTTCGGATCGCACCCCTGGTGGCCAGACTCTCGCTGCCGACGGTTCGGATCGCACCCCTGGTGGCCAGACCCTCGCTGCTGACGGTTCGGATCGCACCCCTGGTGGTCAGACCCTCGCCGCTGACGGTTCGGATCGCACCCCTGGTGGCCAGACCCTCGCTGCTGACGGTTCGGATCGCACCCCTGGTGGCCAGACCCTCGCTGCTGACGGTTCGGATCGGACCCCTGGTGGTCAGACCCTCGCCGCTGACGGTTCGGATCGTACCCCTGGTGGTCAGACCCTCGCTGCTGACGGTTCGGATCGTACCCCTGGTGGCCAGACTCTGGCCGAAGGTGGTGGTGATCGTGTGATCGAACGCAACAGCGCCATGAGCTAAGCCCATGGCGGCCTTGAAAAAAAGCCCAATCACCGGATTGGGCTTTTGATTTTTCTGGCCATTGATTTGATAGAAGTCTCATCTGTGCACTTGATCTCCTCTCGTCGTTCGACGCCGGCAAAGTCTATTTGCTAGAGTGCGGCGCTCTCCTTCTCCAGAAAACACCCCTGCGATGCTGCCCCGCGCCGAACAGAAACAACAAACCCGTACCGCCCTGATGGACGCTGCTCGCCATTTGATGGAAGGCGGCCGAGGATTCGGCAGCTTGAGCCTGCGCGAAGTCGCGAAAACCGCCGGGATCGTCCCCACGGGTTTTTACCGGCACTTCGCCGACATGGACGAACTGGGTCTGGTGCTGGTCAGCGAAGTCGGTCAGACCTTCCGTGAAACCATCCGCCTGGTGCGGCATAACGAGTTCGTGATGGGCGGCATCATTGATGCCTCGGTGCGAATTTTTCTCGATGTGGTGTCGGCCAATCGCTCGCAATTCCTGTTTCTCGCCCGGGAGCAGTATGGCGGTTCGCTACCGGTGCGCCTGGCCATCGGCCGCCTGCGCGAAAATATCAGCTCGGACCTGGCGGCCGACCTGGCCCTGATGCCCAAGCTGCAACACCTGGACATCGCCGGCCTGAGTGTCATGGCGGATCTGATCGTCAAAAGCGTATTCGCGACCCTGCCCGACATCATCGACCCGCCGGCCGAGGCATTGCCCGAACACCTGACGCCTCAGGCAAAAATTACCCAGCAACTGCGCTTTATCTTTATCGGCTTGAAACATTGGCAAGGTCTCGGCAGCACCGAGTAATGTTCGCGATGGCTTCTGCGTATCCAGCATTTATACGGACTGTCCTGCCACTATCGCGAGCAGGCTCGCCCCCACCGCTAGTCACTACGCATCAATTTGGTGCGCGATAAAAAACCACGCACCAACATCATTCAAAACCCGCACTGAAACGGACCCTGTCCTACGCTTCCGACGGGCATTTCCTACACTTGTGTCGATTGGCAAGCCCCTTGCTCTAGCCTGAACATTGTCCATTGCTGGAAGCTTTCCGATGCTGGTGATTCATCGCAGAATCGACCCTCAACCCGTCTGGGCCGCCGAGTTGCACCTGACCTTCGAGGCCCGGAGCAAGAGCCGTTTGCGCTGTTTCAGTGCCGAGGGCGAAGACGTCGGATTGTTTTTGGAGCGCGGCCAGTCACCTCTGCATGACGGCGAATGCCTGCAGGCCGAAGACGGGCGCATCGTCCGTGTTTGCGCCCGCCCCGAACAACTGCTGCACGTCACCTGCGCCAATGCCTTCGAACTGACTCGCGCCGCCTATCACCTGGGCAACCGTCACGTCGCCTTGCAGGTCGGCGACGGCTGGTTACGCCTGCTCGATGATTACGTGCTCAAGGCCATGCTCGAACAACTCGGCGCCACCACCGAGCCCATCGAAGCACCGTTCCAGCCGGAACACGGGGCTTACGGCGGAGGCCATCACCATTCGCGTCATGGCGATGAAGACTTCAACTACCCGCCCAAACTGCACCAGTTCGGCGTGCGCCCATGAACCCGGCCTGGGCGCTGCTGCGTCTGGCCAGTCCGCAATTGCCGATTGGCGGCTACAGCTATTCCCAAGGCCTGGAAATGGCCGTGGAGAGCGGCCGCGTCCACGATCCGGACAGCGCTCGGCGCTGGATCAGCGACCAATTGCTGCTGAACCTGGCCCGCTTCGAGGCCCCGCTGCTGCTTGCCCACTGCATAGCAGCGGCCGAGGACAACTGGAGCGAACTGCTGCAACGCTGCGAAGAACACCGCGCCAGCCGGGAAACCCGCGAGCTGCATCAGGAGAGCCGGCAGATGGGTTACTCCCTGCAACAACTGCTCAATGGCTTGCCCGAACTCGATGCACCGGCCCGCAGCTTCCTCGAACAGCGTGCCGAACCGCATCTGGCCCTGGGTTGGGCGCTGGCCGCTCGGGCGTGGCAGATCAGCCCACAGGACGCGCTGGCCGCCTGGCTTTGGAGCTGGCTGGAAAACCAATTGGCGGTGCTGATGAAAACCCTGCCGCTGGGCCAGCAAGCCGCACAACGCCTGACCAGCGAATTGCTGCCGCTGTTGCAGCAAGCCCAGCAGAACGCCACCCGAATCAACCCCGAACACTATGGCAGCACCGCTTTCGGCCTGTCCCTGGCGTGCATGGCCCATGAGCGCCAGTACAGCCGTCTGTTCCGCTCCTAGGGCCCTTTATTTTGGAGAACCACATGAATACACAACCTCTGCGCGTCGGCATCGGCGGTCCGGTCGGCTCCGGCAAAACCGCCCTGACGCTGGCCCTGTGCCTGGCCTTGCGTGACCGCTATAACCTGGCGGTGGTCACCAACGACATCTACACCCGCGAAGACGCCGACTTTCTGGTGCGCAATCAAGCGCTCGCGCCGGAACGCATCATTGGCGTGGAAACCGGCGGCTGCCCGCACACCGCCATTCGCGAAGACGCCTCGATCAACCTCGAAGCCGTGGATCAACTGAACCGGCGCTTTCCGGGCCTGGACCTGATTCTGGTGGAGTCCGGCGGCGACAACCTGTCGGCCACCTTCAGCCCGGAACTGTCGGACCTGACCATCTATGTGATCGACGTGTCGGCCGGCGACAAACTTCCGCGCAAGGGTGGGCCGGGGATCTGCAAATCCGACCTGTTGGTGATCAACAAAATCGACCTCGCACCGCTGGTGGGAGCCTCACTGACCCTGATGGACAGCGATACCACACGCATGCGCAACGGCAAGCCGTTCGTGTTCAGCAATCAGAAAACCGGCCAGGGCCTGGAAGAGATCATCACCTTCATCGAGCGTCAGGGACTGCTGACGGCAGCCTGATCACGACTTATCAACAAGGAAGCTTACCCATGACACTCAACCGCATCCTCGGCACCCTGGCACTGCTGCTGACCCCGGCCATCGCCTTCGCCCACCCCGGGCACGGCGACAACGGCTTGATCGCCGGCATCAGCCACCCACTCGGCGGCCTCGATCACTTGCTGGCGATGCTGGCTGTCGGCCTCTGGGCGGCGCAACAACAAGGCGCCGCGCGCTGGGCGCTGCCGTGCACTTTCGTCAGCACCTTGTTGATAGGCGGGCTGCTGGGTTTTGAAGGCCTGAACCTGCCGGCGCTGGAAAGCGGGATTGCCGCGTCCGTGCTGGCGCTGGGCCTGGCCGTGGCGCTGGCGGTGCGTCCGCCGTTGAGCATGGCGGTGGCGGCAACAGCCTTGTTCGCGCTGTTCCATGGCGTGGCCCATGGCCTGGAACTGCCGGAGATGTCGAGCCCATGGACCTATGCCGCCGGTTTTGTGGTGGCGACAGCTGCGTTGCATGCGGCCGGTTATGCCGTGGTGCGCGTGCTGCCCCGGGCGGCGGCGCCGTTGATTCGACTGGCGGGCGCGGCTTCGGCGGCGACGGGCGTGTGGCTGTTGGCGGGCTGATTCTCTGTAGCCTGTAATGGCCTCTTCGCGGGCAAGCCACACTCCCACAGGTTTTGTGTTGTCGCATCCTTTGGGGGTCGGCACAAATCTTGTGGGAGCGAGCCCGCTCGCGAAAGCGGCCTGACAGACAACACAGCTCTCAGGCCTGCTAACATGTCGCGCAATCGCCCCTGCCGTGACGACGCCAGCCAATGCCGCATGTTTCCCGCTCCGCCTCCCAGCCTGAACTGACCGCCCTGTTCTCCTCGGTGCAACAGCACTTCCAGGACGTGATTGTGCCCCTCTGGCAAGGCCCCGGCTGGAACGCCGACATGGCGCTGCCCTACGAGGCGCTGGACGCCGAGCACCAGCCACTGCCCCCTCAGCGCTACCGGGCCATGGCCTGCGCGAGACAGCTTTACCTGTTTGCCAGCTTGATCGGCCAGGTGCCGGCTGCCGAAGAACGCGCGGCAGCGCTGTTCCGCTCCTTGCAGCGGCATTTTCACGACGCCGAGCATGGCGGCTGGTTCTACAGCATCGACCCGCACGGCGCGCCGCTGGATCAGCGCAAAGACCTCTACACCCACGCCTTCATCCTGTTCGCCTGCGCCCATTACTGGGACAAAGTCCGCGAGCCGCTGGTGGAGTCGGTGCTCAACGCCGCGCTGGAAGTGATCGCCCGGCGATTCGCCACGGGTGATGGCCTCTACGAAGCCAGCCTCGACCACGACTGGTCAGCCCTGGGCAGCGGGCCCCTGCAGAACCCGTTGATGCACCTGGCGGAAGCCTTTCTCGCCACCCTGTCAGTACGCGAAGACCACGCCGTGCAACGTGCACTCGTCGAGTTATGCACAGCCATGCAGAAGCACTTTATCGACGCGCAACATGGGGTGTTGATGGAAAAACCGCTGGGGGCTGTGGATAACTGGTTTGAACCGGGGCACCAGTTCGAATGGTATTTCCTGCTGGAATCATCGGAGCTGCTGCGCGGCTCGAAGCTGCATGCTTCCCTGGAACGCGCCTTCGCCTTCACCGAGCAACTGGGTGTCGATCAACAGACCGGTGCGGTGCGGGCCATGCTCGACCTCGGGCCGGACGGCGGCTCCCGGGACGCCACCCAGCGCATCTGGGCCCAGGCCGAGTACCTGCGCGCGCTGACCCTGCGTCCAGACAGCGAGCCTGCGGTGTTGCGCCAATTGCAGGCGCTGCAACAACATTCACTGCACTCGCGTGGCTGGTATGAATGCCGCGACGAACAGGGGCACGTGAGCCGCCGGGACATGCCGTCGACCACGCCTTATCACTTGGCGACCTGTTATCGCGGGCTGGCTGAATATCTGCGCTGACGGTTCGAGCGCTTTCGCGAGCAGGTTCGCCCCCACACCGGGTCCTGTGCATGCAGTTCCATTGCGGGAGCGAGCCTGCTCGCGATTGGCCGCGATGCGGTCTTAAGCCTTGCCACCACTGCGATCAATGGCAAACCCGGCCCAGGTCTGGCTCACCGGCATCAGCTCCAGGCTGTTGATGTTGATGTGGGCCGGCGCATTGAGGACCCAGAAAATGGTGTCGGCGATGTCTTGTGGCTGGATCGGATCGGCACCGGCGTAAGTGGCGTTGTAACGCTCCTGATCACCGGCAAAACGCACCAGCGAGAACTCGCTCTCGCACAGGCCAGGTTCGATGTTGCTGACCCGCACGCCTGTGCCTTGCAAATCGCAGCGCAGGTTCAGGGAGAACTGTCTGACGAACGCCTTGCTCGCGCCATACACGTGGCTGCCCGGGTACGGGTAGTTGCCGGCGATGGAACCCAGGTTGACGATGCCGGCACCACGACCGTGGGCGATCAGGCGCGGCAGCAGCAAACGGGTGCTGTACATCAGGCCTTTGATATTGGTGTCGACCATGGTGTCCCAATCATCCAGGTCGCACTTGGGTGCCGGGTCAACGCCCAAGGCCAGGCCGGCGTTGTTGATCAGCCCGCGCAGCTTGGCGAAGGATGGCGGCAGGTTGGCAATGGCCTCTTCCATGGCCTTGCGGTCACGCACATCGAGTACCAGGCCATGAACTTCAGTTTGCTTCGAAAGTTCGGCGCACAGCGCGTTGAGGCGTTCTTCACGACGACCGGTCAGCACCAGTTTCCAGCCGGCCTCGGCAAAACGACGGGCACAGGCTTCACCAAAACCGGAGGTCGCGCCGGTAATAAACAGGGTGTTGGACATCGTGTTCTCCTAGCTGTGGCTGATCGCCAGCCATTGGAATATAAAATCAGCAACCAGCATGCCCGCCCTGAGGCGCAGCGGCAACCCGGTCGTGTCGGCCTCTCCTGCTACGAACCGCGAGCGCAGGCGATCTGCGCGAAGCTGCCACCATTGAGGGTCACCACCGTGGCGCTGGTCTTTTCGATTTCACTGGGAGGCGTCAGGTGCAATTGCTTTACGGCTGCGGCAGTGTCCTGCCAAAGGATGGTCTTGTACCTGATGTACCCCGAAGCCTCGCCGCCGCCCGTCACGATACGAATCGTGCTGCCGCCAGGCCGGTAGTAAACGGTCGTACCGCCGCCGGTGCAGACGTAGGCAAAATCCCGTTGCGCGCTCGGCAGCAAAGTCCCCGCCAAGGCGCCAACCCCGGCATACAACGCACCGCCGAGGAGAAAAATAGCCGTCAGCCCTGCCACCACCGTCACCCACCCGGGGTATGCCTCAAAGCGCGATACGACAGCAGGCGACGGGGCACTCGACTCGTCGGCAATTGCCTTGATCGCCGGCTCCGGTGGCGTGATGACCGCGATCGGAGGCGTTATATCAGCGGCGCTCTTCAACGATGGAATCGAGACAGCGCGCGTCCCGGTATCCGTCACCCTCCGCCGACCGACCTGCGGCCTCTGCAAGCGGGCCCTCTGGCGCTGGATTATCCGCGCCTGAAGCACCACAAACACGGCACACAGCAGTGGCACCACCTGATTAAGCGCTGGCGATTGAGTGTTGATCCAGCCGACGATAATCGGATCGCCGACGGCAATATCGCCCGCCACATACCCCAGCAACGCCGCACCGATCACGACCAGCATTGGCTGACGCTGCAATATACGGGTGACCTGCACACTGCCGAACATCAACAACGGCACACTCAACAGCAGCCCCAGCAGCAGATAAAAGACACTGCCCTGAGCCACCGCCGCCAGGCCGATCACATTGTCCATGCTCATGATCAGGTCCGCGGTGAGCACGGTCAGCACCGCACCGCCCAAGGTCGGCAGCGCTCCGGCAGGCACGTCACCCTCTGCATCCGGCTCCTCCTCAATGAGCAGCCGAATGGCGATCACCAGCAGCAAGATGGCGCCAATCAACTTAAGCCCCGGCACCAGCAGCAACCACCCGGCCAGGGTTGTGAGCAGCACACGAAGGACAATGGCGCCGCTGGTGCCGATCATCACGGCACGCTTGAGTTGATCCGCCGGCAAGCCGCGACAGGCCATGGCTATCACCAGCGCGTTGTCTGCGGACAGAATCAAGTCCAGCAGACAGACCTCAAAAATCATACTCAGCGCATGCAGCGCACCGTCAAATAGCATGGCCCGGACTACCGCCCGCCGGTGGTGACCGGCCCGCTCTGAAATTGCTTGAGAAACTGTGCGTCAGGGGTCAACACCAGCATTGGTTGACTGTCGGACAATGCCTGGCGATAGGTCTGCAACGAGCGATACAGCTTGTAGAACTCGGGGTCTTTGCTGAAGGCTGACGAAAGGATCTGGTTGGCCGCCGCATCCGCTTCACCGTGGGTGATTGCCGATTGACGCTGGACCTCGGAGAGCAGCACCGTGCGATCACGGTCCGCCTTGGACTGGATCTGCTGGGCCCATTCGACCCCTTGGGCACGCAACTCCTTGGCTTCACGCTGACGTTCGGACTTCATCCGGTCGTAAATGGCCTGACTGGCCTCCAGAGGCAAGTCGGCGCGGTGCAAACGCACCTCCGTCACTTCGATACCCAACGCCAGCGCCTTGTCGGCAACGTCCTTTTCGATGATCGCGACTTCTTGCTGACGAGCAGGCGACAACAACGAGCGCAACGGAATCTCGCCCAACTCACGGCGCAGCGAGGAACTGACCATTTGGGTCAACTGCGCGTTGGCTTGTTCCAGCGTTCCCACGGCCTGATAGAACCGCAACGGATCGCTGATTCGAAAACGGCTGTAGGTCTCGACCTCGATCCGCTTCTGATCGCCCAAAATCACTTGCTCCGCCGGGGATGCCAGGGTCTGCAAGCGGCGATCGTAGAACACAATGGAATCGCTGAACGGCACCTTGAACTTGAGGCCCGGCTCACCGGCCACCCCCATCGGTGCGCCAAAACGGATGATCAACGCCTGCTGGGATTCATCGACCACATACGCCGAAGCGCCCAACGCCCAGAGCCCGAGTACCGCGCTGACAATGGCGATTCGAATGATCAGGCGCTTCATGGGTGAGCCTCCTTGGCCACTGACTTGCCCGGCTCACTCAACGGCATGTACGGCACCACTCCGGACATGCCTTTGCCCGAAGAATCAATAATGACCCGGGAGGATTTCTTCAGCACTTCATCCATGCTCTCCATGTACAGGCGCCAGGCGGTGACGTCCCTGGATTGCACGTAACTGTTGTAGACGGAAAGAAACCGCTTGGCCTCACCCTCGGCCAGATTCCCGACCTGAGCCTGGTAAGCCTCGGCCTCCTGAGTGATGCGCGAAGCCTCACCCCGAGCGCGGGGGATCACATCATTGGCGTAGGCTTCGGCTTCGTTGCGCGAGCGCTCCTGGTCAGCGCGAGCCCGTTGTACGTCGTTGAATGCGTCAATCACCTGCGGCGGCGGATCGACCCGTTGCAGCTGTACCTGTGTGATGAGAATCCCGGCCTGCTCGCGGTCCAGCAGTTGCTGCAACAGATCCCGGGTTTCATCAGCAATTTGTGCGCGTTTGTCCGACATCACCGCCTGAATCGGTGTGCGTCCGATCACTTCGCGCAAGGCGCTTTCTGCCGCGAGCTTTACCGAGCGTTCAGGATCACTGATCTTGAACAGATACAAACGCGCGTCCTTGATCCGCCAGAACACAGTGCAATCGGCCTCGACGATGTTCTCGTCGCCCGTCAGCATCTGTTTATCCCGAGCGCCGGTGCTGACCTGGCTTTGGCTGCTGCCGCTGCCCAGTTGCAATTGATTGACCTGGGTAATCTTTGGCAGCAATACGGTTTCGATGGGAAACGGCAGGTGATAGTGCAAACCGGATTCGGCGGTCTGCTGCCAGCGACCAAAACGCAGGACAATACCTTGCTCGTCAGGCTGGACTTTATAGATGCCCGAACTGATCCAGGCCAGGAATATAAGCCCGCCGATCAAGGCCAGGCCTCGTCCGCCCAGGTCCATCACGGCCATGTCATAGCCGATTCGTTGACGCAATCTGCGCATCGGGCTTACGGGCTCTGCCGGAGCAAAAGCGGGGCTATCGGTCATGCAGTTGCTCCAGGTCTTCCACTGACAAAGCCCCCACCAGTAGTGGGGCGATGCGCGCAGAGTATCCGAACGCAAAATCGGCAAAATGAAGGTTTATTCATCTGCGCTGTACAAAAAACACTCATCTTTCGCCAGCCCTTGCCGGGCCTGGCTTACTGCCATGTACCCGCACGTTATCCACAGGCCGGTCCACAGTCTTTGGGGGCAAGTTCAAAACTCCAGGAACCGCTGTCCACAAGGCTTTGCGAGCAGACCGGAAACTTTTTTGCTTGACCCTCGATGGCCTGCTGTGTAGCAAAAGGCAAAATTCATCACCGTGCGGCCAATCCGACGATGGCGCCAAGCCAGTAATTACGGCGCTCAACGGAGTCTTTCCAGAGTTTAACCACAGACTTATCCACAGGCTTATCCACCCTGCCAACGCTCACTTTTGGCTCTAACAAAAGGGTTGACAAAGTGGCCTGGCAGCAACTCAAAAACGCCTGATCAAAAAACAACCACACGCCTGCAGGCCTTGTATTCCAAGGCCTTCAGCCAGCTACTCCCACGTTATTCACAGCCAGCTCCACAGCAAACGGGGACAAGTCAAAACCGTGGCAAAACAACTATTTGCAGCGGCTTTATGTCGCGCTTTCAGAGCTTGGGAATTTTGTTTTCCACAATTCACTGCAGGAGCGAGCTTGCTCGCGATGGACGTCAACGAAAACGCGAAAACTCTGAATAAACGCGTCGTCCTGAAGACCTTCGCGAGCAAGCTCGCTCCTACAAGGGATTGGGGTGAATTGGAGATGTAAAAAAAACCCCGGCGATTGCGCGCCGGGGCTTTGGTTGCATCAGGCTGGCATCAGTGCCCGCCGAGGTAGGCGTTACGCACATCTTCGTTGACCAACAGCTCCTTGCCGGTGCCGGTCATGCGAATCTCGCCGTTGACCATGACATAGGCGCGGTCAGACAGCTTGAGGGCGTGGTTGGCGTTCTGCTCGACAAGGAAGATAGTCATGCCGGTCTTGGCCAGTTCCCGCAGTGTGGCGAAGATCTGTTTCACCACGATCGGCGCCAACCCGAGGCTCGGCTCGTCCAGCAACAGCAGTTTCGGCCGGCTCATCAGCGCACGGGCGATGGCGAGCATTTGCTGCTCACCCCCGGACATGGTCATGGCACGCTGGTTGCGCCGCTCTTCGAGCCGTGGGAACAGCTCGAACATGCGTTGCATGTCTTCCTTTGCGTACTTGTCACCGATCGGAATGGTGCCCATCAGCAGGTTTTCTTCGACGGTCATGTCGGGGAAGACCCGCCGCCCTTCCGGCGATTGCGCGATGCCGTTGGACGCGATGTAGTGGGACGACTTGTGGGTGATGTCCACGCCCTGATAAACGATCTGCCCGCCCGCCGCCCGAGGCTGGCCGAAGATCGACATCAGCAGGGTCGATTTGCCGGCGCCGTTGGAGCCGATGAGGCTGACGGTTTCACCTTCATTGATGTGCAGCGAGACTTTCTTCAGGGCCTGGATCGGCCCGTAAAACACGTCCAGCTCCTTGAGTTCGAGGATGGCACCGTTAGTCATACGAGCTCCTCTTCGTCGGCGCCCAGGTAAGCGGCAATCACTTTCGGGTCGTTACGGATATCGTCAGGGCCGCCCTCGGCGATAACGATGCCGTGGTCCAGCACCACGATGTGATCGGAAATACTCATTACCATGCCCATGTCGTGTTCGATCAGCACCACGGTCAGATCGTGCTCGTCGCGCAGCAGCCGGATCATCGCGCTCAGCGCTTCGGTTTCCTGAGGGTTGAGGCCGGCGGCCGGTTCGTCGAGGCAGATGATCTGCGGACGGGTGCACATGGCCCGGGCGATTTCCAGGCGACGTTGCTGGCCGTAGGACAGTTCACCGGCCAGACGGTTGGCGCAGTCCACCAGGTCCACCACTTCCAGCCAGTAGAACGCATGGTCCAGCGCATCGCTTTCGGCCTTGCGATAGCCCTTGGTGTTGAGGATGCCCGCCAGCATGTTGCGGTTGACCCACATGTGCTGGGCCACCAGCAGGTTTTCCAGCACCGACATTTCCTTGAACAGGCGAATGTTCTGGAAGGTCCGCGCCAGCCCGGCACGGTTCACCAGGTGGGTGCCGCCGAACGCCTTGTAGAACAGGCGACTGGCGAAAGATTTGGGCGAGACGAAATCGGTCGCTTTGAACGATTCACCGAGCAACTTGATGACGTTGGTTTTCTCGCCGCGCACATTCAGTTCGATCTTGCCGCCCGAGGCCTTGTAGAACCCGGTCAGGCAGTTGAACACAGTGGTCTTGCCGGCACCGTTGGGGCCGATCAGGGCGAAAATCGAGTTGCGCTTGACCTGCAGGCTGACATCATTCAACGCCTTGATGCCGCCGAAGTGCATCATCAGCTTCTCTACGGAGAGTACGACTTCGCTCATGGCGCTACTCCTTTACGCGGGGCCACACCGGTACGGCTGATTCGAATCAGTCCGCGCGGTCGCCAGATCATCATCAACACCATCAGGATGCCGAACAGCAGCACACGGTATTCCGCGAAGCCACGCAGCAGTTCCGGAGCGACGGTCAGCACGAAGGCCGCCATCACCACACCGATGGTCGAACCCATGCCGCCGAGCACCACAATGGCGAGGATCAGCGCCGATTCGAAGAAGGTGAACGAGGTCGGGTTCACAAAGCCCTGGTAGGTGGCAAAGAACACGCCGGCCAGACCGGCCGTCGAAGCGCCAATGGTAAACGCCGAGAGCTTGACCAGTACGTGGTTCAGGCCCATGGAGCGGCAGGCGATCTCATCTTCACGCAGGGCTTCCCAGGCACGACCCACCGGCATCTTCACCAGACGATGCTTGATGTAGAGCACAGCCAGTACGACCAGGAACAACACCGTGTAGATGAAGTAGTACTTCACGTCCGGGTTATAGGCGATACCGAAGAACTCGTGGAACGGCACGCCGCCGTCCTTCGCCCGCTTGCCGAATTCGAGGCCGAAGAACGTCGGCAACGGTGCCGGCATGCCGTTCGGGCCGCCGGTCAGGGACAGCCAGTTGTTGAGGATCAAGCGGATGATTTCACCGAAACCCAGGGTCACGATCGCCAGGTAGTCACCGTGCAGGCGCAACACCGGGAACCCGAGGATGCAGCCGGCCAGACCGGCCGTGATCGCCGCCAGGGGCAATACCGTCCAGAAACCCAGGCCCAGGTACTGATAACCGAGCGCCAGGCCGTAGGCGCCGATGGCGTAGAACGCCACATAACCCAGGTCGAGCAGGCCGGCCAGGCCGACCACGATGTTCAGCCCCAGCCCCAGCAGTACATAGATCAGGCCGAGGATGACCACGCCGAGCAAGTAGGAGTTGGAGAAAAACGGGAACACCACGGCGATGGCGATCACCAGCGGGACAATCCAGCGCAAGCGGGATTTGTAATCCGGTGGCAGAACATGCACGCCGGAGCCGGTGGTTTCAAAACCCTCGAGGATTTTCAGGCCCTTCGGGGTTTGCAGGAACAGGCTCAGGGCAAAGCGACCGGCCATGACGATGGCGACAATCCAGGCCACCCGGGTCGTTTCCAGGTTGAAGCCGTAGCCATCGAGAACGACGCCGACAATCGGCCCGAACACGATCAGGGCAATCAGGCCGGCAAGAATCGCGTCAACCAGACTTTTTTTGATATCAATGGATTTTTTAGTGGTTGAAGACATCGCTTACACCTTCGACACAAGAGGACGGCCGAGCAGGCCTTGAGGCCGAAAGACCAGAACGAGAACCAGCAGCGAGAAGCTGAAAACGTCTTTGTAGTCCGAGTTGACCAGACCAGAGAACAGCGACTCGGAAATCCCGAGAATGATCCCGCCGAGCATGGCGCCAGGCAGCGAGCCGATCCCGCCGAGTACCGCAGCGGTGAACGCCTTGATGCCGATGACGAAGCCTGCGTAGAAGTCGAACGTGCCGTAGTTCATGGTGATCAGTACGCCGGCCAGGGCCGCCATCGCTGCACCGATGATGAAGACGTAGGAGATCACACGGTCGGTGTTGATACCGAGGATCGAGGCCATCTTGCGGTCTTGCTGGGTAGCGCGGCACATACGGCCGAGCTTGGTGTACTTGATGACGTAGGTCAGCACGGCCATCCCGGCAAACGCGGCGACCAGAATGAAGATCTTGGTGTAGGTGAGCTGGACGAAGCCAGTGCCTACGTCGATGCGCCATGCACCGGTCAGCAGTGTCGGAACACCCTGCTGGCGAGCGCCCTGGGCGATCTGTGCATAGTTTTGCAGGATCAGCGAGATACCGATGGCACTGATCAGCGGTGCCAGTCGTGTGGAGTTGCGCAGCGGTTTGTAGGCGACGCGCTCGATGACCCAGCCATACACCGCCGTCACGACGATGGTAAAGACCAGTGTGCCGAGCATCAGCAGAGGGAAGGATTCAATACCGAAGTAAGCCAGCAGAGCCAGACTGATTGCCGCGAGGTAAGCGGAAATCATGTAAACCTCGCCATGGGCGAAGTTGATCATGCCGATGATGCCATAGACCATTGTGTAGCCGATGGCGATCAGGCCATAGACCGACCCGAGGGTCAGGCCGTTGACCAGTTGCTGCAGGAAAATACCATCCATAACGCAATCTCACGCATTTGAGAGACTGCACAGAAGCCGGTTGCGACGGACCGGGGTTCAGCCGCCGGCGCAACACGGTTGTGTGCAGCTCTACGAGAAAAGACAGGTACTGCACGGACATGTTTCAGGATTGCCCGGCGCACAAGGCACCGGGCAAATCAGCCGCTCATATCACTTCTGTTTTTCCAGCTGGTGGTATTTGCCGTCCTTGTCCCACTGGTAAACCACGTAGTCGGACACTTTCAGGTCGCCCTTGCTGTCCCAGGACTTCTCGCCCATGACGGTCTTGACCGGGTGTGCCTTGAGCCATTTGGCAGCGTCTTCACCCTTGTTGGACTTGGCGCCGTTGAAGGCTGCCGCCAGGGTCTGGACCGAAGCGTAGGCATACAGGGTGTAGCCCTCTGGCTCGGTGCCATGTTTGCGGAACTCGTCTACCACAGTCTTGCTGTCTGGCAGCAGGCGTGGGTCGGCGCCGAAGGTCATCAGCACGCCGTCGACGTATTGCGGGCCGCCGGCGGTGGTCACCAGTTCGTCGGTCACGATGCCGTCGTCGGACATGAACTTCACGTCTTTGAGGCCTTCAGTGCGCAGTTGTTTAACCAGTGGACCGGCTTCCGGGTGCAGGCCACCGAAGTAGACCACGTCGGCACCCGCCGCGCGGATCTTGGTGACCACGGCGCTGAAGTCTTTCTCGCCACGGGTCAGGCCTTCGTACAGCACGGGCGTTACGCCGCGCTTGATCAGCTGTGCCTTGGTGGCGTCTGCCAGGCCCTGACCGTAGGTGTCCTTGTCGTGCAGCACGGCAACTTTCTTGCCCTTGAGCACGTCGACGATGTAGTCGCCGGCCACGATGCCCTGCTGGTCGTCACGACCGCACATACGGAACATGGCGCTCAGGCCGCGTTCGGTAACCTGTGGGTTGGTGGAGCCTGGCGTGATGGCGATGATGCCCGCTTCGTCATAGATCTCGGAGGCCGGGATGGTCGACGAGGAGCAGAAGTGACCGACGACGCCGGCGACTTTCTGGTTGGTCAGGTCCTTGGCGACCGTCACAGCCTGTTTCGGTTCGCAGGCGTCATCGCCCTTGACCAGTACGATTTTTTCCCCGTTTACGCCGCCCGCTGCGTTGACCGCATCGGCTGCTGCCTGTGCACCCTTCATGTACTGCTCGCCAAATGCCGCGTTGGCGCCCGTCATTGGACCCGCTACGCCGATCTTGATGTCGGCCTGAGCAAACGCAGAAACACCCAACGCAGTTGCCACTGCGAGGGCAAGAAAGCCTTTCTTGTAAAACGTCTGGGACATGAGGTGGTGCTCCAAGGTTTTTTTTAATTGGCACTGCGACTTCACTGAATGCTCAGAGCAAGTGCCGTGCCATCGGTTTTTTATTCTGAAAAAAGTCGCTGCTTTATTATTATTTTGACCGTTTCGATCCCATTTTCATTGGGCGTGCAACCGTCTAAACCGGGGAAGGTGAAACCTTTTATTTTTTGAGGCGCAACCCTCCCGTGCCATCATTGCAACCAAGCCGCCAAACGGTGTGCAACCAGCCTGTAACAACGTACGTCACCGAACTGCACACTGCTGGTGCGGTACTGCTACAACCCGCACCATTACAGGCTAGTCGCTGCGCGAAAAAGCGCCGCGTTTCTGCACGTTTTTCAATCATCAAATGACGATCCGCAGGCACTGGCCCGCGTGATACAGCGAAAAGCCCGCCTCATAAAGACAGCTGCGCAACCCGACCCCGGTCAATGGCTGCATGGGTGCAAAAGGAATCGGTAGCGCTTGAGGATTTCCGTTACACAAATAATCGGCAAAGGCTTTTCCGACCACTGTTCCTGTGGTCACGCCCCGGCCGTTGTAACCGGTGACTGCCACTAAACCGGGCGCCGGTTCGAACAGACGCATCAAGTGATCGGGGGTGAACGCGATGCAACCGGTCCAGGTGCACTCCCACTCCACCGGTTTGAGGTAAGGGAAGTAATGCTGCTGGACGCGATCGGCCCACGCCTTGAGGAACCAGGTCGGTTTCTGATTGCCATTGCCCAGACTGCCGAGCAATAGACGTCCGTCTTTATCGCGACGAATGCTGCTGAGCACCTGCCGGGTATCCCAGGAACCCTGGCCACCCGGAAGAATTTGCTGCGCAGCCTCTTCCGTCAGCGGCACCGACGCCACCTGGTAGTAATAGCCGGGGAAGAAATTGCGCCGTAATTCCGTCCAGTCGCCCTCGGTGTAGGCGTTGGAGGCAATCACCACTTGCTCGGCCAGCACCGAACCCTGGGCGGTCTGAACCGACCAGCGTTGGCCCTGACGTTCGAGTCGGGTCACAGGCGAATGATCGAACAATTGACCACCGAGACCCACGGCCGCTTTGGCCAGGCCTGTGGTGTAAGCCATGGGGTTGATCGTGCCGGCACGCCGATCGAGCAAGGCGGCGGCGATTTTTTTGGTACCGGTGGCTTGTTCGCAAGCCTGGCCGGTCAGCAGTTCGACCGGCGCGCCACGGCGTTTCCACTGTTGTTCACGACTGCGCAGATCCGCTTCACCGCGGGCGTTGTGCGCCATGTGCAGTGTGCCTTCGCGGCGCAATTGGCAATCGATGTTGTATTTGTCGACCAGGCTGAACACCAGGGCCGGTGCCGCACCGAGCATGCGGTTGAGCTGACTGCCGACCGCCTCGCCAAACCCGGCTTCAATTTCGTCCGGTGGAATCCACATGCCGGCATTGACCAGCCCGACGTTGCGCCCGGAACCGCCATGCCCGGCGCGATGGGCTTCCAGCACGCAGACCGTTTTACCCTGCTCCAGCAAATGCACGGCCGCCGACAGACCGGTAAAACCGGCGCCGATGACACAGACATCGACCTTGACCTCTCCCTTGAGCGCCGCGTTGTCAGGCCTTTGCGGCGTCAGTTTTTCCCAAAGACACTCTTCGCGTAACGGCATTGCCAGACTCCAACAGAAACCTAACCAACACAATTTCAATGTGGGAGCGAGCTTGCTCGCGATTGCTATCTGCCAGTCGACCACTACTTGACTGACGTACCGCTATCGCGAGCAAGCTCGCTCCCACAGGGGATTACGGTTGACCCACGTTTCAGTCGAACGTGATGCCTTGGGCCAATGGCAACTCCAGCGAGTAGTTCACGGTGTTGGTCTGACGACGCATGTAGCCGCGCCATGCATCGGAACCGGACTCACGACCACCGCCGGTTTCTTTCTCACCACCAAACGCGCCGCCGATTTCCGCGCCGCTTGGGCCGATGTTGACGTTGGCGATACCGCAATCGCTGCCCACCGCCGACATGAACTGTTCGGCTTCACGCACGTCGGTGGTGAAGATGCACGAAGACAGGCCTTGCGGTACAGCATTGTTCAAACGCAGGGCTTCATTGAAATCGCTGTAACCGACCACGTACAGGATCGGCGCGAAGGTTTCGTGGCAAACCACGTCGCTCTGCTCCGGCATTTCGACGATGGCTGGCGAAACGTAGTAAGCGTTCGGGAATTTGTCTTCGAGCTGACGCTGGCCGCCGAATACCTTGCCGCCTTCGCTCAGGGCCTGCTCCAGCGCATCCTGCATGTTCTCGAAGCTTTGCTTGTCGATCAGCGGGCCGACCAGGTTGCCTTCCAGTGGATGGCCGATACGCACTTTGGAGTAAGCGGCTTTGAGGCGGGTGACGATTTCTTCCTTGACCGATTCGTGGGCGATCAAACGACGCAACGTGGTGCAACGCTGACCGGCGGTGCCGACGGCGCTGAACAGAATGGCGCGAACGGCCATGTCCAGATCAGCGCTTGGGCCGAGGATCATGGCGTTGTTGCCGCCCAGTTCCAGAATGCTGCGGGCAAAGCGTGCGGCGATTTTCGGCGCCACTTCACGGCCCATGCGGGTACTGCCGGTGGCGCTGACCAGCGCGACACGCGGGTCGTCGACCAGGGCTTCGCCGGCATCGCGGCCACCGATGATGACTTGGCTCAAGTGCGGTGGAGCATCGCTGAAGTTCTTCAGCACGAGGTCGAACAGTGCCTGACAGGCCAGTGCGGTCAGGGGCGTCTTTTCCGACGGTTTCCAGATCACCGGGTTGCCACAGACCAGTGCCAGCGTGGCGTTCCAGGCCCAGACCGCCACCGGGAAGTTAAATGCACTGATCACCCCGACGACGCCCAGCGGGTGCCAGGTTTCGCGCATGTGGTGGCCAGGACGCTCGGAAGCGATGGTCAGACCGTACAACTGACGGGACAGGCCGACGGCGAAGTCGCAGATGTCGATCATTTCCTGAACTTCACCCAGGCCTTCCTGAGTGATCTTGCCGGCTTCCCAGGACACCAGTTCACCGAGATCGGCCTTGTATTCACGCAGGATGTCGCCCAGTTGACGCACCAGTTCGCCACGGCGTGGCGCCGGAACCTTGCGCCACAGCTCGAACGCATGATCTGCGCGACTGATGTGCTGCTCAACTTCGGCGGCACCTTCCCAGTTCACGGCGGCGATGCGGCTGCCATCGATAGGCGAATGCACCGGCACTTTGCCGTTCTGGTACAGGGCCGGGTTTACACCAAGACGATCAAGCAATGCGGCAACCATGGGTGACTCCTCAAGCAAAAAACGGAACGGGCGCAGCCGGAAAATCACGGCTGATCAGGCCTGTAGTTTTAGCGCCCCGGAGGTTACTCAACAAACGACCTTTAAGAGAGATATCATTCCGTTTATTCATGCTGTGCATTGCTGGCAATAAAGAGACAAGCACAAAGGACCGCCCATGCTGAACAAACGCTATTTGCCATCGATCGCTGCACTGCAGTGTTTCGAAGCCGTGACCCGGCATCTGAGCTTCACCCGGGCCGCCGAAGAGTTGAATCTGACCCAGAGCGCCGTCAGTAAACAGGTCGCGCAACTCGAAGAGCTGTTGCAGCACTTGCTGTTTCGCCGGGTACGTCGACGCCTGCAAATGACACCAGCAGGCGATTTGTACCTGGTCGAGGTCAGAAAAATCCTCACGCAAGTCGAGATGTCGACCCATTACCTGCGCTCCTACGGCGGTGAAACCGAAGTCCTGCGCGTCTCGACGCCACCGACTTTCGGTGCGCGCTGGCTGGTACCGCGCCTCAAAGGCTGGCGCCTGCGTCATCCATCGATTCACCTGGACCTGTGCAGCGAACAGGAAGCCGACGATCTGCTGCAAGGGCGCAGCGACCTGGCGTTCTACTTTGGCCAGGGCTCACGGCCGGGCACCGAATGCCTGAAGCTGTTCGGCGAGGAGCTGGTGCCCGTCTGTGCCCCCGGCAGCCTGCCGGCCGAGCCGTTCACCGATCCGACGCAACTCACCGATCTGGTGCTGCTGCAAAACGCCTCGCGCCCCCAGGCCTGGCATGACTGGTTCGACAGTCAGGGCTACCACACCGAACACAGCTACCACGGCCCGCGGTTCGAAACCTTCTACATGTGCATTCGCGCGGCGCAGGTCGGCTGCGGCGTGGCGCTGTTGCCGCGGTTTCTGGTGGAAGAAGAGTTGGCGGACGGCAAACTGGTCATTCCCTGGAAGCATGCAATGCCCAGCACGGATGCGTATTACCTGGCATACCCGGAGCATTCGGCGGAAGTGCCCAAGGTGCGGGATTTTGTGAAGTGGATGCTGGAGCAGGTTGATTGCCCGGAAGCGACCTGACGGATACCGTCGCCTTGCAGGAGCTGGCAAGCCAGCTCCTGCAAGGACTCGGTCAGTCTAAAAAATGCTGGTAATCCTCGCCCTTGATATGCGCCACTAGCGCCATTGATCAATGCCGCTGCAACGCTGGAGATTCCCGTTATGAGCGAGAGTGTGTTTGCCGATCGCATCGTGCAGAACCTGCTCGACACCGACTTCTACAAACTGACGATGATGCAGGCGGTGCTGCACAACTACCCGAACGTGGAAGTCGAATGGGAGTTTCGTTGCCGTAACAGTGAAGATCTGCGCCCTTATCTGGCGGAAATCCGTTACCAGTTCGAGCGCCTGGCCGAGTTGAGCCTGAGCGCCGACCAGTTGAGTTTCCTGGAGCGCATCAGCTTCATGAAACCGGACTTCTTGCGCTTTCTCGGGCTGTTTCGCTTCAACCTGCGCTACATCCACACCGGCATCGAAAACGGCGAACTGTTCATCCGCCTGCGCGGCCCCTGGCTGCACGTGATTCTGTTCGAAGTGCCGATGCTGGCGATCGTCAGCGAAGTGCGCAACCGCTACCGCTATCGCGAAATTGTTCTGGAACAGGCGCGCGAGCAGCTCTATCGCAAATTCGACTGGCTGACCGCCAACGCCAGCAGCGACGAATTGTCCGAATTGCAGGTCGCCGACTTCGGCACCCGCCGTCGCTTCTCGTACCGCGTGCAGGAAGAAGTGGTGAACGTGCTCAAGCATGATTTCCCGGGACGTTTTGTCGGCACCAGCAACGTCCATCTGTCCCGGGAACTGGACATGAAGCCGCTGGGCACCATGGCCCACGAGTGGATCATGGCCCACCAGCAGCTCGGACCGCGACTGGTCGACAGCCAGATTGCCGCCCTCGATTGCTGGGTCCGTGAATACCGTGGCCTGCTGGGCATCGCCCTCACCGACTGCATCACCATGGATGCCTTCCTCGGTGATTTCGACCTGTTTTTCGCCAAGCTATTCGACGGTTTGCGCCATGACTCGGGCGATCCGGTGGTTTGGGCGGAAAAAGCCATCGCCCACTATCACAAGCTGGGCATTGACCCGATGAGCAAGACGTTGACGTTCTCCGACAGCCTGACACTGCCCAAGGCCCTGGAAATATTCCGCGCGCTGCGCGGGCGGATCAACGTCAGCTTCGGCATAGGCACCAACCTGACGTGCGATATTCCGGGTGTCGAACCGATGAGCATCGTGCTTAAAATGACCGCCTGCAACGGCCAGCCGGTGGCAAAGATCTCCGACGAGCCCGGCAAGACTCACTGCAAAGACCCGAATTTCGTCGCCTATTTGCGACACGTTTTCCAAGTTCCTGCCCTTCCCAGCCTATCTAGCAAGGAGTGAATTCATGCAAGCCGTACAGCGTGAGATTGCTGAACAGCTCAAGGTCCAACCGCCGTTTGCCGACGAGGCCGCCCTCAAGGCTGAAGTCGCCCGGCGGATTACCTTTATCCAAGACTGCCTGGTCAATTCCGGGCTCAAGACCCTGGTACTGGGCATCAGTGGCGGCGTCGACTCCCTGACCGCGGGGCTGCTGGCCCAGCGTGCCATGCGTGAACTGCGCCAGCGCACCGGAGACGACCAATACAAGTTCATCGCCGTGCGCCTGCCGTACGATATCCAGTTCGATGAACACGATGCCCAGGCCTCCGTGGACTTCATCAATCCGGACGAGCGCCACACCGTGAACATCGGTCCGGCGGTCAAGTCCCTGGCCAACGAAGTCGCGGCCTTTGAAGGCAAGCACGCGGTCTCGGTGGATTTCGTACTCGGCAACACCAAGGCGCGGATGCGCATGGTCGCCCAGTACACCATCGCCGGTGCCGCCCACGGCCTGGTGATCGGTACCGACCACGCGGCAGAAGCAGTGATGGGCTTCTTCACCAAGTTCGGCGATGGCGCCTGCGATCTGGCGCCCCTTAGCGGCCTGGTGAAAAACCAGGTCCGGGCCATCGCACGCAGCTTCGGTGCGCCGGAATCACTGGTGGAGAAGGTACCGACCGCCGACCTTGAGGACCTGTCCCCAGGCAAACCTGACGAAGCGTCCCACGGCGTGACCTACGCCGAGATCGACGCCTTTCTGCATGGCGAGCCGGTACGCGAGGAAGCGTTCAAGATCATCGTTGGTACTTACAACAAGACGCACCACAAGCGGGTGATGCCGTTTGCGCCTTGAATCGTGAATGAATGAAAAAGCCCGCTGAAGTGTTGATCTTCAGCGGGCTTTTCTTTGGCCGCAGGATGTGGCGATGCAACCAGCCTCTTCGCGGGCAGCCCACTCCCACATGGAACACCACCGTACCTGTGGGAGCGGGCTTGCCCGCGATGAACGTTAACGCGGTACTTCGGATTACTTCAGCGTCACAGTGCCTTTCATCATCGAGATGTGGCCCGGGAACGAGCAGAAGAAGCCATATTTTTCAGCGGCGTCAAGTTTAGACACGTCGAAGGTCACCGAATCTTTCTCACCAGCGCCGATCACCTTGGTGTGCGCGATGATGCGGGCATCACCTTCTTTCAGGTAGTTCTTCTCGATACCGGCACTCAGGCCGTCGGTGGCGATCGGCTGCATGTCGGCTTCTTTACTCAGCACCCAGTTATGGCCCATGACGGTTTTCGGCAGGCTGCCGGAGTGGGTCAGTTCCACGGTGAAGGTCTTGCAGCTCTTGTCGATTTCAATGGCCTTGGTGTTGAAGGACATCTGATCAGTGGAGTCGATAGTGGTTTTGCACTCTGCAGCCATCAGTTGGCTGCTGGCCAGTGTCAACAGGGATACCGCAACGAGTTTGGCAAACATGGTGAATCTCCAAGGCAGGGTTAACAGAAATGCGAGTGGACAGAAGACTGCCTGAAAACTTCGCAAGTTCCTATGACCTGAATCAAAAATTGTATACAACTTTCGGGCTATGGCCCCCATCGAAACAATCTACCAGCCAGACGTCTGGGACAGGCCTATGATCGGGCCATCACCCAAACTGGAGCGTCTGTCATGTCCCTCAACAGCCTGTTGTGCAGCTTGCTTGCCGCCTACGCCTGTGGCGCCAGCGGCACCTACGAAACACCCAATCGCAAAGTCTAGCCCTTGGTACGTCGCGCGCCTGCCTTTACTCTGTGGCCCTGATCGACCATGGAGTAAGGCATGTCTTTAACATCCGTTTGTGTATTTTGTGGTGCCAGCACCGGCACCCATCCGGCTTATCGGGAAGCGGCCGAAGCCCTCGGCCGGGCGCTGGCCGAGCGTAAGCTGACGCTGGTTTATGGCGGTGGCGCCGTCGGACTGATGGGGATCGTGGCCGATGCCGCACTGGCGGCCGGAGGCGAAGTCGTGGGCATCATCCCGCAGAGCCTCATGGACAAGGAAATTGGCCACAAAGGGCTGACTCGCCTGGAAGTGGTGGACGGCATGCATGCGCGCAAGGCGCGGATGGCTGAACTCAGCGATGCGTTCATCGCCCTGCCGGGCGGCCTGGGCACGCTGGAAGAGCTGTTCGAGGTCTGGACCTGGGGCCAGCTTGGCTACCACGGCAAACCACTGGGCTTGCTCGAAGTGAACGGTTTCTACAGCAAACTCACCGGTTTTCTCGATCATATCGTCGGCGAAGGCTTCGTTCGCGCAGCGCACCGTGACATGCTGCAGGTGAGCGAATCGCCAACATCTCTGCTCGACGCCCTCGATCAATGGCAACCCACCGTACTGCCCAAGTGGGTCGAGCAAAAACCCGACTAACGACTTGGCACCGATACAGGGCAGAATACGCGCCGCTCAACCTCACCTTCGACCCCAGAGGATCGCCCATGGCTAAACCCAACTACTCCTTCGCCAAACGTCAGCGTGACCTGGCCAAGGAACAGAAGAAAGAGGAAAAGCTTCAGCGCAAGAAAGCAATGGCTGAAGACGCAGCACTGAACCCCGACGGTGAAGTCGCGGCAGAAGATGATGTTGATGCACCGAAAGATCAGGCGCCGGACGCCTGAGTCCCTCCGGGCCGGATGATCCGATCAGGCCCACCGGATCTGTGTCCAGGGCTGGCAGCGTTGCTGCCGGCCCTCACAGAACGATCTGAAACACCCTATCCAGAACAGACCCGCACGCCCTGTGAGCGAGCTTGCTCGCGATGGTCGTCAACGATGACGCGTACTGTCCGGATTAACGCGGCGCCCGTTGGTCAATCGCGAGCAGGCTCGCTCCTACAGTTAATCTTCATTATTCCAATGGCATTACGGTGACGCGGACTTCCGGGTCGTGGTTACCGCCGCCCAGAATCACCCCCCGCAACGGCGAAACATCGGAAAAGTCCCGCCCCCAGGCCAGCGTGATGTGCTCCAGCGCCGGTTGCACATTGTTGGTCGGGTCGAAATCCACCCACCCCAGCACCGGGCAAAACACTGACACCCAGGCATGGGACGCATCGGCCCCGATCAGTCGTGGCTGGCCCGGTGGCGGCTGGGTCAGCAGGTAACCGCTGATGTACCGCGCAGCCAATCCACGGGAACGCACGCAAGCGAGCATCAGGTGCGCGAAGTCCTGACAGACGCCACGCCGACGCTCCAGCACTTCTACCAGAGGCGTCGCCACCTGCGTCGCTTCGGCATCGAAGGTGAATTCGCTGAAGATTTTCTCCATCAGGGCCTGGACCCCCAGCAGCAATGGCCGCCCCGCTGGAAAACAACTTTCCGAGAACTCGACGAAGTTGCGCTTGAGATGCACATAGGGTGATTCGAACCGGTAGCGGCAGGCGTCCAGGATTTGTGGGGGCAGCGGCTGGCTGCTGTAGGTCAGCGCACTTCGGGTGTCTTCCCAGGGCGGAGACTGATTGAAGTCCAGCAACGGTCGGGGCAACACTTCGATCGTGAGGCTCGCATTGACCAACAATTCATCATGGGGACGTTCGAACGCCAGCCGGGTCAACGGATTACCGAATACATCCAGCTCATCACGGCGCGAGGACGGTTGCGGACTGATCTGCAATTGCTGTGCGGTGCAGCGTTGCCAGGCACAGGCGCGCGGCCACAGGTGCGTCAGTTGCTGGGCCAGGGATACCGGGCTGTCGTAGTGATAATGGGTGTCGTGGAAGATCTGGTAGTGGGCACTCATCAGACGGACACCGTGCGTTGGCTGACATCATCGACATGGGCGAAATGGCGCAAGGCCAGGCGATCCGAGACTTGCCCGCTGGCATCGGCGATTTCTTGCAGCAGATCGGCCAGCCCCTCGACGGCGGCGCGCACGCTGGCGGCACCAAACAACGGGTTTTCCAGACAACCCAGATCGAAGCGCGCCAGGCGCTCCACCAACGGCGCCAGACCCGCTTCACGAGGCACGCCAAAGTCGTCGTTCAGGCGTTTGAGCGTGCGGGTCACCAGTTTCAGCTGGAACAGCACGGCATGCGGGTTCTGCTCATCAAGCAGCAACAGGTCGAGCACCGGGATCAATTGCGCCACCGCCAGGTAACGCGAACGGTAGGTGATGCTGCTGTTGCCCAGTTCCAGCAGCCATTCCAGCCCGGCCTGATCGAAAGCCCCGGCGCCCCGCAGGAACGCTGCCAGGCTGCCGCTGAGAAATTGCAGGCGCTCGATCCGCCGGCCGATCATCAGGAATCGCCAGCCTTCGTCCCGGGTCATGTCATCCAGGGCAAATCCCGACAGTGCCGCCAGGGACATCACCAGTCGGTTGAGGAAATCCAGCAACTCGCCAAAGTCCGGCTCTTCGGTTTCCAGCTCCATGGCTTCGCGCTGCAATTCCACCAGCGCCTGCCAGTTTTCCCGCGAGAGCTTGCCACGCACCTGTGAGGCCGCCCATTGCAAACGCTGCAGGTTGGAACGCAGGCTGAAAGGCCAGTCATCGCCCAGTATCGCGGCCAGCAAGCGCTCCGGCAGTTCGCCTTCCTCGGGCAGCAGCATCAGCCGCTCACCGAGATCGACCGCCGCGTCCAGCGCCTGCGGGTCATCGCCATCGACATAACGCGCCAGCATGATCCGCAGCAACCGCGCACTGTCGTCGCAACGCTCGCAGTAGCGGCCGAACCAGAACAGGTTTTCCACCACCCGCGACGGCAGATACGGGTCGCGTCGCACCAGATCATGCACGCCGATGCTGCGCCGGGCTTTCCATTGCTCGCCGCTCGGCGGGCGGTCGCCCAGCACCCAAGTGTCCTTGCTCGCCCCACCGCGCTGCATCGACACCACTTCAGCGTCTGCTTCAGCGGCGACACGGGTCAAACCACCGGGCAGGACCCGGTAACCGTCGCGACTGGCCACGGCGTACACACGCATGCCGATGGCCCGGGGTTGCAGCTGACCGTCTTCGGCCTGCCAGATCGGCGCCTGGGAGAGCTGAGCAAGTTCTTGCGCAACATAGGCGTAAGGACGCGCTTGCATGCGCTCAGCGAGCGATTGCCGCTGTTTTTCGCTCAGATCACGGCCAAATACCGGTGCAAAGCTCTGGGACGGGAATGCCGGCTTGATCAGCAATTCCGGCAATTTTTCCAGGGCCTGAGCCAGCACGGGCGCTTCGCCGCACCACCAGGTGGCGATGGACGGCAAAATCAGCTCTTCACCAAACAGAAACTGGTTGATCTTCGGCAGGAAGCCCAACAGTCCCGGCGATTCAAGTACGCCGCTGCCGAGGGCATTGGCCACCAACACCCGCCCCTGGCGCACGGCTTCGAGCAGGCCCGGCACTCCCAGAGCCGAATCGGTGCGCAGCTCCAACGGATCGCAGAAGTCGTCATCGAGCCGGCGCATGATCGCGTGGACCCGGCGCAGGCCACTGAGGGTTTTCAGATAGACCGTCGCGTCGCGCACCGTCAGGTCGCCGCCCTCCACCAGCGGGTAACCGAGCTGACGCGCCAGGTACAGATGTTCGAAATAGCTTTCGTTGAATCGCCCCGGCGTCAGCAACACCACCAGCGGCACCTCTTCATCGCTCGGCGCCTGGCGCGCCAGGGTTTCCTGAAGCGTGCGGAAGAATCCGGCCAGATGCTGCACCTTCAAATCGCGGTACAACTCGGGAAAGGCGCGGGACACGATGGTGCGGTTCTCCAGCGCGTAACCGGCTCCGGACGGTGCTTGCGTACGGTCCGCCGTCACCCACCAGCGACCATCGGGAGTGCGTGCCAGGTCCACCGCATACAGATGCAGAAAGGCCCCTTCAGGCGGATTGATACCCTGACAGGGCCACAGGAAGTTGTTGTGACCGAACACCAGCTCGGCTGGCAGCAAGCCTTCGGCGATCAGGCGTTGCGGGCCGTACAGGTCGGCCAGCACGGCATTGAGCAATCGGGCCCGTTGGGCGATGCCGGCTGACAGCTGCTCCCACTCATCGGCAGCAATCACATGGGGCAGCAGGTCCAGCTCCCAGGGACGATCGGCGCCCTTGGGGTCGGCGTAAACGTTATAGGTGACGCCGTTTTCCTGAATCTGCCGGGTCAGCAGTGCCTGGCGCTGCATCAGCTGCGCTGGCGTGCTGCGCTGCAATTGGTCGAACAGCCGGCGCCAGTGCGCACGTACGGCGCCGCTGTCGTCGAGCAGTTCGTGATAAGTACCCGCTGTCAGCGGGTAGCGGTCTAGCAGGTCAGGCATGGAAAGCTCGGCAGACAGCAGTGAACAGTCAGACTAACGTAGGCTCATGACGCCCGGATAGACGAAAGATCCGGGCGTCGCATACGGCTTAGAAACGTCGTAAATCAAGCGTCAGTGGCAGCTCGTCGTTGATTTGCGCAATCGGTACAGGAATCTTCCCTGGCGTGTGTCCGATCCGGAAGAAACGCGCCATCCGCCGGCTCTCGGCCTCGTTGGCATTGACCGGCAAGCTGTCGTAGTTACGCCCTCCCGGATGGGCCACGTGATATTGGCAGCCGCCCAGCGAACGCCCCATCCAGGTGTCGAGCAGGTCGAACACCAGCGGCGCATGCACGGGAATGGTCGGTTGCAGACAGTTGGCCGGTTGCCATGCGCGAAAACGCACACCGGCGACAAACTCACCGACGCGCCCGGTGGGCTGCAGCGGCACCGGAATGCCGTTGCAGGTCAGTAAATAACGCTGTGGCGGCAAGCCGTTGAGTTTGACTTGCAGACGTTCCAGGGAAGAATCCACGTAGCGCACCGTGCCACCGACCGCGCCCTCCTCGCCCAATACATGCCACGGCTCAAGCGCCTGGCGCAGTTCCAGCGCAATGCCACTGACGGCGTAATCGCCGACCTTGGGAAAGCGGAACTCCAGATGCGCGGCAAACCACTCGGCCCGCACCGGATAACCGGCGGCGTTGAGGTCGACGATGACGTCGGCGAAATCCTGCTCGATAAAGTGCGGCAACAGGAACCGGTCGTGCAGCTCAGTGCCCCAGCGCGCCAGTTTCGGCGGCGCATAGGGTTCACGCCAGAAACGTGCGACCAACGCCCGCAGCAACAGCTGTTGAGCCAGGCTCATGCGCGCGTGGGGCGGCATTTCAAAGGCCCGCAACTCGAGCAAGCCCAAGCGCCCCGTGGCGCCGTCCGGCGAGTAAAGCTTGTCGATGCAGAACTCGGCGCGGTGAGTGTTGCCCGTCACGTCGATCAACAGATTGCGCAGCAACCGGTCGACCAGCCACGGCGCGCATTCCTCGCCGGGTTGCGGCATTTGGGCGAAGGCGATTTCCAGCTCATACAGGGCATCGTTGCGCGCTTCATCGACCCGTGGCGCCTGCGAAGTCGGGCCGATGAACAGCCCGGAAAACAGGTACGACAAGGACGGGTGGTTATGCCAGTAGCTGATCAGGCTGCGCAGCAGATCCGGACGCCGCAGGAACGGTGAGTCGGCCGGTGTCGCGCCACCCAGTACGAAATGGTTACCGCCACCGGTACCCGTGTGCCGGCCATCGATCAGAAATTTCTCGGTGGTGAGTCGGGTTTGTCGCGCCTCTTCGTAAAGGAATTCGGTGCGTTCAACCAATTCATCCCAAGTGGCGGACGGCTGCACGTTGACCTCGATGACCCCCGGGTCCGGCGTGATGCGGAAGTTGCTCAAACGCGGATCGCTCGGTGGTTCATAGCCTTCCAGCAATACCGGGCAACGCAGCTCTTGCGCGGTGGCTTCAATCGCGGCGACCAGTTCGAGGTAGTCCTCAACCCGTTCCAGCGGCGGCATGAACAGGTACAACCGACCTTCCCGCGCCTCGGCGCAGAATGCGGTGCGGGTCAGCCAGTCGGCGGATTCATCGATTTTCGGTGCGCGATCTTCAGCAATGGCAGCGGAGTCTTTGCTCTGAAGCTGTGCGGTGTCGGGCAATGCCGGGAAATCCTGGTTCGGGTCCTGCGGATGAATGTACGGGTACTCCGCAGCTTTCACCCAGGGCTGTGAGCCGAGGGGCAGACGATAGCCCAGCGGCGAATCCCCCGGCACAAGACGACAGTGCTCATCGCGCAAGTACCAGCGCCCGCTCTGCCACTGATCCCCCTTGGCGGTCCGTGCCAGCGGCAGGACCTGACCAATCACCTTATCCAGACCCTGACTGAAGACTTTACGCAGTCGCGCACGTTCCAGCGGTTCCTCAAGACGTGAATCTTCGGCGCTGACGTTCTGCGGCAAGGTGCCTTCGCGCCAGAGGTAATAGAAATTGTCTTCGTAAGCAGGGAACACAAAACGTGTCGGAATTTTCAGGCGCTCGGCGACACTCGCCAGAAATCGTCCGGCCAGCTCGCCATCGGCGCCATAGTCTTGCTGCTCGTCGGCGATCAGCGCCGCGTTGTGCCAGATCGGCACCCCGTCGCGGCGCCAGTAGCAGTTGAGCGACCAGCGCGGCAGTTGCTCACCGGGGTACCACTTGCCCTGGCCAAAGTGCACCAGACCTTTGGGCGCGTAGTGCTGACGCATGCGCTGGAACAGTTCGGCAGACAGGCGACGCTTGTCCGGCCCCAGCGCCGCGGTGTTCCACTCGGCACCGTCCGGGTCATCGATGGACACGAATGTCGGCTCACCGCCCATGGTCAGGCGTACATCGCCTTCCAGCAGGTCAGCATCGATCTGCCGCCCCAGGCTCTGAATCGCCAGCCACTGCTCTTCGGTGTAGGGCTTTGTGACCCGGGGCGCCTCCCAAATCCGCTCCACGGACATCTCGTGGCTGAACTGGCACTCGCAAGGCTCCACCAGGCCACTGATCGGTGCCGCAGAGGACGGATCGGGACTACAAGCCAAGGGAATATGTCCTTCACCGGCAAACAGCCCGGAGGTCGCATCCAGACCGATCCAGCCGGCACCGGGCAAATACACCTCGCACCAGGCGTGCAGGTCTGTGAAGTCCACATCCGTGCCCGAGGGACCGTCGAGGCTTTTGACGTCGGCCGTCAGTTGGATCAGATAGCCGGAGACAAAACGCGCGGCCAGTCCGAGATTTCGCAGCAGTTGCACCAGCAACCACGCGGAATCGCGACAGGATCCGGAGGCGTGCTCTAGGGTGTGCTCGGGCGTTTGCACGCCCGGCTCCATGCGGATCAGGTAGCCGATGTCTTCGCTCAGGCGCTGATTGAGCGCGACAAGGAAATCCACAGCCGGTAATGGTGTGCGGTCGATGCCATCCAGATACGCCTTGAACTTAGGCGTCAGCGGCAGGGTTTCCAGGTAAGGCGCCAGTTCCTTGCGCTCATCGGCGGCATAGGCGAACGGAATTTTTTCCGCGTAGGGCTCAAGGAAGAAATCGAACGGATTGAACACCGCCATTTCCGCCACCAGGTCGACTTCGATCCGCAGCTCTTCGGTTTTTTCCGGGAACACCAACCGCGCCAGGTAATTGCCCTGCGGGTCCTGCTGCCAGTTGATGAAGTGTTGCTCGGGCGAAACCTTCAGCGCATAGGACAGAATCCGCGTGCGACTGTGGGCGGCCGGGCGCAGGCGAACGATCTGCGGACCGAGTTCAACGGCACGGTCGTAGCGGTAATGCGTAACGTGATGCAATGCGACATGAATCGACACGGCGTGCCTCCTGCGAGCCCTAAGCGTATGTGAAAGCGCGCAAGACTTATGCCACCCAGCAGTGCTGGCGCTTTCTCCGGTTACTGGAGGCAGTACAGCACCAAAATCGGGCGAGGCGGGAAATTGGTTTGGGGCCGTTGCACGTAAATGTGGCGTGGCGCGGCAGGTTCACCACCAGCAGCGGCCTCTTTAGGCCCAATGTGCTGATGTTGCGCGGCTCAGAAATGCAAAACGCCAACCCGAAGGTTGGCGTTTTGTTGAGCCCAAGTGCGATTCAGCGCGGTACGACCGGCTTGCGAGCCGGTTTCGGCCCTTTGCCTTTGGCCGCATCCTTGCGCTCCTTGGCCGCCTGCTGGTTGCGTGCGAATGCCGCAGCCTTGGCCTGTTCACGCTTGTCCCACGGGTTGCCACCGTCGCTGGCGCGGGGTGGCAGACCGGTGTGCTGGGTCAGGATTTTGGTCGTTTCCTTGCCCACTTTATGGCTGCCGGCCGGCGTCGAGTTCTTGCGACGGGCACTCTGGTAGCTGTCGGTGGACGGCTGGTGCAACGGGATCAACTGGTTCTTGCCCGGCCCGATCAGGTCACTGCGGCCCATGCGGATCAACGCTTCACGCAACATCGGCCAGCCTTTCGGGTCGTGGTAGCGCAGGAAGGCCTTGTGCAGGCGGCGCTGCTCTTCGCTCTTGACGATGGTCACTGCATCAGACTTGTAAGTGACCTTGCGCAGCGGGTTCTTGCCCGAGTGGTACATCGCGGTGGCGGTGGCCATCGGCGACGGGTAGAACGCCTGCACCTGGTCGGCACGGAAACCGTTGCCCTTGAGCCACAGGGCCAGGTTCATCATGTCTTCGTCGGTGGTGCCCGGGTGGGCAGCGATGAAGTACGGAATCAGGTACTGCTCTTTTCCGGCTTCCTTGGAGTATTTCTCGAACATGCGCTTGAATTTGTCATAGCTGCCGATGCCCGGTTTCATCATCTGGTTGAGCGGACCTTCCTCGGTGTGTTCCGGGGCGATCTTCAGGTAACCGCCGACGTGGTGGGTCACCAGCTCTTTGACGTATTCCGGCGACTCGACCGCGAGGTCGTAACGCAGGCCGGAAGCGATCAGGATCTTCTTCACACCCGGCAAGGCGCGGGCACTGCGATACAGCTGAATCAGCGACGAGTGGTCGGTGTTCAGGTTCGGGCAGATACCAGGGAACACGCACGACGGTTTGCGGCACGCGGATTCGATTTCCGGCGTTTTGCAGGCGATGCGGTACATGTTCGCGGTCGGGCCGCCAAGGTCGGAGATGACGCCGGTAAAACCGGGAACCTTGTCGCGAATTTCTTCGATTTCGCGAATGATCGACTCTTCGGAACGGTTCTGGATGATCCGGCCTTCATGCTCGGTGATCGAGCAGAACGTGCAGCCACCGAAGCAGCCACGCATGATGTTCACCGAGAAGCGGATCATCTCGTAGGCCGGGATTTTCTCCTTGCCATACGCCGGGTGCGGAATGCGCTGATAAGGCATGCCGAACACGTAGTCCATTTCTTCGGTGGTCATCGGAATCGGTGGCGGATTGAACCAGACGTCGACCTCGCCGTGCTTCTGGACCAGGGCACGGGCGTTGCCCGGGTTGGTTTCCAGGTGCAGCACGCGGTTGGCGTGGGCGTAGAGCACCGCGTCGTTGCGGACCTTTTCCACCGACGGCAGACGAATCACGGTCTTGTCGCGGGTCATCTTGGGACTTGCCAGGATCTGCACGACCTTGGCTTCCTGCGGATCCTCAACCGGACCTTTTTCCTGCTCGATGGCGCAGGCCTGGGTGTCCTGGGTGTTCACGTACGGGTTGATGATCTTGTCGATCTTGCCCGGACGGTCGATGCGCGTGGAGTCGACTTCGTACCAGTCTTTCGGCGTATCGCGACGGATAAACGCGGTGCCGCGCACATCGGTGATGTCTTCGATCTTGTGACCGTAGGACAGGCGCTGGGCGACTTCGACAATGGCACGCTCGGCGTTGCCGTAGAGCAAGATGTCGGCGCTGGCGTCAATCAGGATCGAGTTGCGAACGCGGTCCTGCCAGTAATCGTAATGCGCGATGCGGCGCAGGGACGCTTCGATGCCGCCGAGCACGATGGGCACATGCTTATAGGCTTCCTTGCAGCGCTGGCTGTAAACCAGGCTCGCGCGGTCCGGCCGCTTGCCCGCCAGGCCACCCGGCGTGTACGCGTCATCGGAACGGATTTTCTTGTCGGCGGTGTAGCGGTTGATCATCGAGTCCATGTTGCCGGCCGCGACACCGAAGAACAGGTTCGGCTCGCCAAGCTTCATGAAGTCGTCTTTGGACTGCCAGTTTGGCTGGGCAATGATCCCGACGCGGAAGCCCTGGGACTCCAGCAGCCGGCCAATGATCGCCATGCCGAACGACGGGTGATCGACGTAGGCATCACCGGTGACGATGATGATGTCGCAGGAATCCCAGCCAAGCTGATCCATCTCCTCCCTGCTCATCGGCAGGAATGGCGCTGGCCCGAAACATTCGGCCCAGTACTTGGGATAGTCAAATAACGGCTTGGCTGCTTGCATGTCGATAACCGGTGTTGGCTTTCATTGAATTTCGCGGGCGCGGAATATAGCACAAATTTTGACCAATTCCGACGGCTATGGTCGGAAATTGCGGCGCGTCTATCGCTGGCAAGCCAGCTCCCACAGGGATCGCATCAGCCCTGTGTGGGCTTGCCAGCGATGGGGCCCTTCAAGACGCTGAATTACTCGTCGTCATCGAAGTTATAGCTACCCGGCGCCAGGTTCTCGAAACGGGTGTACTTGCCGATGAACGCCAGGCGGATAAAGCCGATCGGCCCGTTCCGCTGCTTGCCGATGATGATTTCGGCGATGCCTTTGTGCTCAGTTTCCGGGTGGTACACCTCGTCGCGATACACGAACATGATGACGTCGGCGTCCTGCTCGATCGCTCCGGATTCCCGCAAGTCGGAGTTCACCGGGCGTTTGTTCGGCCGCTGTTCCAGGGAACGGTTGAGCTGGGACAATGCCACCACCGGGCAGTTGAATTCCTTGGCCAGGGCTTTCAGGGACCGGGAGATCTCGGAAATCTCGTTGGTCCGGTTGTCGCCACTCGAACCAGGGATCTGCATCAATTGCAGGTAGTCGATCATGATCAGGCCGATTTCACCGTGCTCACGCACCAGACGCCGGGTCCGGGCGCGCATTTCCGACGGGCTGATACCGGCGGTATCGTCGATGAACAACTTGCGGTCGTTGAGCAGGTTGACCGCCGAGGTCAGGCGCGGCCAATCGTCGTCTTCCAACTGGCCCGAACGGACCTTGGTCTGGTCGATGCGTCCCAGGGACGACAACATACGCATGATCAGCGATTCGCCTGGCATCTCCAGCGAGTAAACCAGAACCGCTTTCTCGCTGCGCAGCACGGCGTTTTCCACCAGGTTCATCGCAAAGGTGGTTTTACCCATGGATGGACGGCCGGCAACGATGATCAGGTCAGCCGGTTGCAGGCCGCTGGTTTTCTCGTCGAGGTCGGTGTAGCCGGTGGACAGGCCGGTGATGGCGTTGTCGGTGTTGAACAGGGTATCGATGCGGTCGATGGCCTTGGTCAGCAGTTCATTCACCCCCACCGGGCCGCCGGTTTTAGGCCGGGCCTCGGCGATCTGGAAAATCTGCCGTTCAGCTTCATCAAGGATTTCTTCAGCCGTACGCCCTTCCGGGTTGAAGGCGCTGTCGGCGATTTCGGTGCTGATGCCGATCAGTTGGCGCAGCGTCGCGCGCTGGCGAACGATTTGCGCATAGGCCTTGATGTTGGCGACGGACGGCGTGTTTTTCGCCAGTTCGCCGAGGTACCCAAGGCCGCCGACTTGCGAAGTCTGACCTTCCTTGTCCAATTGCTCGGCCAGGGTCACGACGTCGATCGGCGAGTTCTGATCGGCCAGTTTGGCGATCGCACGGAAGATCAAGCGGTGGTCATGTCGATAGAAATCACCGTCGGAGACTTGATCAAGCACGCGCTCCCAGGCGTTGTTGTCCAGCATCAGACCACCGAGTACAGCCTGTTCGGCTTCGATGGAATGCGGCGGCACCTTCAGCGCGGCGGTTTGCAGATCGTATTGCTCAGGAGCGGAGATTTCGTTCATGGCCACTTGGTATTTTTTGGAGAAGCTGGGATTAAAAAACGGAACTGCCAGAAAGACAAAGGGCACGACCTGTAAACAGGATCGTGCCCGATGTTACCGGCAAGCACCCGAGGGTGCCAGCCGACAAGTACTGCTTAAGCTGCTACCACGACAACGCGTACGGTGGCTTCAACTTCGGCGTGCAGGTGCACGGCTACGTCGAATTCACCTACGTTGCGGATGGTGCCGTTCGGCAGACGAACTTCGCTTTTTGCAACTTCAACGCCAGAGGCGGTCAGTGCATCAGCGATGTCGTGAGTACCGATCGAACCGAACAGCTTGCCTTCGTCACCAGCGGTGGCAGTGATAGTCACTTCCAGCTCAGCCAGTTGGGCAGCGCGGCTTTCAGCCGATGCTTTACGGTCTGCTGCAGCTTTTTCCAGCTCAGCGCGACGCTCTTCGAACGCAGCCAGGTTGGCTGGGGTCGCAGCGGTAGCTTTGCCGTAAGGCAGCAGGTAGTTACGACCGTAACCAGCCTTAACGTTCACTTTGTCACCCAGGTTGCCCAGGTTGGTGACTTTTTCCAGAAGGATCAGTTGCATGTGAAAATCCTCTTAACTTTTAACCTTCACCGTTCGCGTTATCGGCGTCTTTCGGCGCCAGACGACCGCGAAAATCAATCAGGCTGTCGACGATGGCCAGGACCACCAGCAACGGATAGATCAGCTGCATGAACAGCAACAGCGTGACGTACAACCCCACCAGCCAGAACCTGGCCAGTCGCTTTTGCGCCACCAGCCCGTGAATCAGGGCCAGCCCGGCGAAAACCAGCGGTACGCTGCACAACGGCGTCAACATGGCCATCTGCGGACCGAAGTTCGGTCCCAGAAGCATTAACGCCAGCAACAACATCGCTGGTCCAAGCGGGATTCGGATGACGCGAAACTCGCGACCAAAACCACCCGGGTTGTACAACAACGCCTGCCAGTAGCGCCCGATAATCAGGCTCAGCACACTGACGATTTGCAACAAGGCCGCAATCAGGCCGGTCAGGATCGGTGCAATCAGGGACGCGAATCGCGCTTGCTCTTCTACCGACATCTTCTGGTAGAGGTCACCGAGTGCCAGCGGCAGGATTTTTATCAGATCCTGCGCCAGCATTTCGATTTGGGAACTGAACACCGTCCCCAGCACCACTGAAAACACCAACCCCATCGCTATGCTGACCAGCAGCACGCGGTTCCAGGACTCGCTTGCGCGCAAAACCAACGCAAGGCCCGAAGACCCCAGCAGCACCAGAAGTGCCCTTGGATCATCGAATTTAAGCCACCAGATCAACGCCGGCAGCAATCCCAGAGCAAGAACGCCCAGGGCGTCCCTCATTCCGCGCCGCAGGAGCACAAGGCATCCGGCGGCAGCACTCAACCAATACAACAACGGCAATGCCGCACATCCGGCCACTACCAGAGTGGCCTGCATACGACCCCGCATGATGAACTCAGCTAAGGCACGCATACATTCAATCCTTTGCTACGTGTCGACTGCCCGGTCTCAGCGGCCGTGGCTGTCGGTGTAGGCCAGCAGGGCCAGGAAGCGGGCGCGCTTGATAGCGGTGGCCAGCTGACGCTGATAACGAGCTTTGGTACCGGTGATACGGCTTGGAACGATTTTGCCGGTCTCGGATACGTAGGCTTTCAGAGTGTTGAGATCTTTGTAATCGATCTCTTTCACGTCTTCAGCGGTGAAGCGGCAGAATTTACGACGACGGAAGAAACGTGCCATTTGATAGGCTCCTTAAAAGGTCCGTGGATTACTCGTCAGCGTTATCGCTGTTGTCGCTGTCATCACTGTCAACGCCTTCAGCGTCGGAGTGCTCAGGACGGTCGCGACGCTCACGGCGCTCACTGCGGTTTTCTTCAGCCTTGAGCATCTCGGATTGGCCGGTAACGGCTTCTTCGCGACGGATGACCAGGTTACGGATCACTGCATCGTTGTAGCGGAAGTTGTCTTCCAGCTCGGCCAGGGCCTTGCCAGTGCACTCAACGTTCAGCATCACGTAGTGAGCCTTGTGAACATTGTTGATTGCGTAGGCCAGTTGACGACGGCCCCAATCTTCCAGACGGTGGATTTTGCCGCCGTCTTCTTCGATCAGCTTGGTGTAACGCTCAACCATGCCGCCGACTTGCTCGCTTTGATCCGGGTGGACCAAAAAGATGATTTCGTAATGACGCATGAATGCTCCTTACGGGTTGTAGCCTGCCGCTCAAAAGCGGTCAGACAAGGAGTGAATGACACTTATGGACTTGTGGACGCTAGACACATGCGTGCCTGCCATCGCAGCAAGGGGCGCAATTGTAGAGAAGGGGCGAAGGAGGCGCAAGGTAATTGGTGATTATTTGAACAGTTCGTTCGCCCGCCATTCTTTGGCTGGCCACAAGCCATTGTGGGAGCGAGCCTGCTCGCGATGAGGACGCAACATTCAACATTGATGCCGAATGTTACATCGCTATCGCGAGCAAGCTCGCTCCCACAGCAATTGCAACCAGATCAGGACTTCTTGGCGGTAGCCGCAGCCTTGACCCTACGCTGACGCTGGGCTTCGAACAGACATACGCCGGTCGCCACGGAAACGTTGAGACTGCTGACGCTACCCGCCATCGGCAAATTCACCAGGTAGTCGCAATGCTCGCGAGTCAGGCGGCGCATGCCCTTGCCTTCGGCACCCATGATCAGGATGGTGGGGCCGGTCAGGTCCTGGTCATACAGACTGACTTCAGCCTCCCCTGCCGTGCCGACGACCCACAAGCCACGCTGCTGGAGTTTCTCCAGGGTGCGAGCCAGGTTGGTCACGGCGACCAGAGGAATCACTTCCGCAGCGCCGCAGGCGATTTTTCGTACAACCGGCGTCAGGGTCGCCGACTTGTCCTTCGGAACGATCACCGCCAGCGCACCGGCCGCATCGGCAGAACGCAGGCAGGCACCAAGGTTATGCGGATCGGTCACGCCGTCGAGCACCAGCAACAGCGGTGCGCCTTCGGTGCGATCAAGCAGTTCGTCGAGCATCGCCTCACCCCAGACCTGGCTCGGACTCACGTCCGCGACCACGCCCTGGTGTACGCCTTCGACCCAGGCGTCCATTTCACGACGCTCAGCCTGCCCGACCTGGACACGATTCTCGTTGGCCAGTTCGATCAGCGTCTGCACCCGAGGATCATTGCGGCCTTCGGCCAGCCAGATCTGCTTGACGCGTTTCGGATGGTGACGCAGCAACGCTTCTACAGCATGCACGCCGTAGATTTTTTCCAACTGACTCATGACTTGGCCTTAGGTTTACGCGCCCCGCCACTTTTGGCTGGGGCCGAGCCCGCTTTTGGCGGACCTTTACGATGTTTACTCGGCTTGGCTGGTTTTCCGCCGGGAGCCTTGTCAGGCGCCGACCGTCCGGTCTTTCCCGCAGACGCCGCTTTACCGCCGCTTTTCGCGTCGGCCAGCAAGGCCTTCTTCAGTTCACGGCTCTTGCGCACTTCGGCGTTTTTCGCCGCGGCATCGCTTGGGCGATAGGCCTCTACAACCTTTTCCTTGGCAGGACGACGACCGGTTTTCGCCGGTGCCGGCTCTGCGGCTGTTTTTGCAGAAGACGCTGCGGGCGCAGCGGTTTCCGTACCGCGTTTTTTACGACCGATCGGCGCGCTGATGGTTTTTTCGGCCATCTCGAAATCGATCTTGCGTTCGTCGAGATCGACGCGCATGACCCGCACTTCAACAGTGTCACCCAGACGGAAGCTGCGACCGGTACGCTCACCGGCCAGGCGGTGATGCACAGGATCGAAGTGGTAGTAATCGCCCGGCAGCGCGGTGACGTGCACCAGGCCTTCGACGTAGATGTCGGTCAGTTCGACGAACAGACCAAAACCGGTTACGGCGGTGATTACACCCGGGAACGATTCGCCCACGCGGTCTTTCATGAACTCGCACTTGAGCCAGTTCACGACATCGCGGGTCGCCTCGTCGGCGCGGCGCTCGCTCATCGAGCACTGCTCGCCGAGTTGCTCCAGGGCCGCTTCATCGTATGGATAGATACGCGCTTTCGGAATGGTCATCGCGCCAGCACGACGAACGTGCGGAGTGTCCTGTTTCGAATGAATGACGCTGCGGATTGCACGGTGAGTCAGCAAGTCCGGATAGCGGCGGATCGGCGAGGTGAAGTGGGTGTAAGCCTCGTAATTCAGACCGAAGTGGCCCTGGTTATCAGCGCTATACACCGCCTGACTCAGCGAGCGCAGCATGACGGTCTGGATCAGGTGGAAATCCGGACGATCCTTGATACCGGCCAGCAATGCCTGATAATCCTTCGGCGACGGGCCGTCCTTGCCTTTGTGCAGGGACAGGCCAAGCTCACCGAGGAAGGCGCGCAGTTTTTCCAGGCGCTCCGGTGGCGGGCCGTCGTGGACGCGGTACAGCGCAGGGATTTCATGCTTTTTCAGGAATTCGGCGGTAGCCACGTTGGCTGCCAGCATGCATTCCTCGATCAGCTTGTGGGCATCGTTGCGCACGGTCGGGCGAATTTCCGCAATCTTGCGCTCGGAGCCGAAGATGATCCGGGTTTCCTGGGTTTCAAAATCGATCGCGCCGCGCACATGACGAGCCGCCAGCAGCACCTTGTACAGCGAGTACAGCTGCTTGAGGTGCGGCACGACGTCGGTGTACTCGCCACGCAGCTTGCGCGCTTCGGTGGCTTTCGGCGTTTCGAGCATGGCGCTGACTTTGTTGTAAGTCAGGCGCGCATGAGAGTGGATCACCGCTTCGTAGAAGCAGTAGTCGGTCATTTCACCGGTTTTGGAGATGGTCATCTCGCAAACCATGGCCAGGCGATCGACCTGCGGATTCAGCGAGCACAGACCGTTGGACAGCTGCTCAGGCAGCATCGGGATCACGCGCTCGGGGAAGTACACCGAGTTGCCGCGTACCTGGGCCTCGGCATCCAGCGCCGAACCGAGCTTCACGTAGCTGGATACGTCGGCAATCGCCACGTACAACTTCCAGCCACCCGAGAACAGCCGCAACTTGCCCTTACGGGCTTCGCAATAGACCGCGTCATCGAAGTCACGGGCATCTTCGCCGTCGATAGTGACGAAGGGCAGATGGCGCAGGTCGATGCGTTTCTCTTTGTCCTTTTCTTCGACTTCAGGCTTGAGCTTGGCCGCTTCCTTGAGCACCGCCTCAGGCCAGACGTGAGGGATGTCGTAAGTACGCAGCGCGACATCGATCTCCATGCCCGGCGCCATGTAGTTACCCACGACCTCAACCACATCGCCCTGGGGCTGGAATCGTGGCGTCGGCCAGTGAGTGATCTTCACTTCAACAAACTGACCGATCTGGGCGTTGGCGTTGCGACCCGGCGTCACCAGCACCTCTTGCTGGATCTTCGGATTGTCGGCAACCACGAAACCGATACCGCCCTCTTCGAAATAGCGACCGACAATGCTCTCGTGAGCACGGGACACCACTTCGACGATCATGCCTTCGCGACGACCGCGACGGTCGAGGCCGGAAACGCGGGCCAGGGCACGGTCACCATCGAACACCAGGCGCATTTGCGCCGGACTCATGAACAGGTCGTCACTGCCATCGTCCGGAACCAGGAAGCCAAAACCGTCACGGTGACCGCTGATGCGACCCAGGATCAGGTCGAGCTTGTCTACCGGCGCATAAGTGCCGCGACGGGTATAGATGAGTTGAGCATCGCGCTCCATGGCGCGCAGGCGGCGGCGCAGGGCTTCGATCTGGTCTTCTGTGGTCAGACCAAACTCTTCGACCAATTGCTCGCGGTTAGCAGGCGAACCTCGATCAGCAAGATGCTGAAGGATCAGTTCGCGGCTAGGAATAGGGTTTTCATATTTTTCCGCTTCACGAGCGGCCTCGGGATCGAGGGACTGCCAATCGGCCATTAGAGAGTTTTCACCTTGTCTATATACGGGTTAGTTTGGCATAGGCGTAATGAAACGGGAAATTTCAAGCTATGACGGCCCTTCTAAAGCCCTTTATCGACGTCACAAAGCTGGTTTGAAGACCGCCGGTGAATTTTTTCAGGTTTTTTTGATTCCAGGGGTTTACAGTTAAAAAGACGCTCCGTATAGTGCGCGCCATCGACGACGGACAACGTTGCCGATACTGCCCAGATGGTGAAATTGGTAGACACGCCAGCTTCAGGTGCTGGTGGCCTTACGGCCGTGGAAGTTCGAGTCTTCTTCTGGGCACCAATTTCGAGCTTGAGATTAGATCAATTTCAAGGCTCACACAAAAACCCGCGAAAGCGGGTTTTTGCATTTCTGGCTGTTGATTTATTAATTTTAAATCAGGGGTTTACAGATCAAATTGCTCTCCGTATAGTGCGCCACATCAACAGCGGCAACGCTGAAGATGAATGCCCAGATGGTGAAATTGGTAGACACGCCAGCTTCAGGTGCTGGTGGCCTTACGGCCGTGGAAGTTCGAGTCTTCTTCTGGGCACCAATTCAAATTCAAGGTTACGACCTTGGATTTCACAGAAACCCGCGAAAGCGGGTTTTTGCGTTTTCGGCTTTCGAAAATCAACACGCCCTCCCCCTGTAGATACTCTGTTCCCGGTCAAGCTTTCAGCAGGTGCTTATCGCTGAAAAGCTTGGCCGTGTCGAAATCCTCTCCCGAGCGCATGCACGCCC